>JBBUBW010000037.1:0-21878 GCA_038058095.1 Patescibacteria group bacterium
CGTTTTTTATTCTTTGTATTTTTATAATTATATTCCAGCTCGTCAATCTTGGATTTACCGTCGGGCGGCTGATACTGGAGTAGGGGAAAAAATTGTGGATGATTCACCGAGATTTTTGGAGCCATATAATTTTATTCAGCCCACTTTGCGATTCCAGCTATTGGAGACATCGAGTAAGGGGAATATTTTAAGAGATCCAGTTTTTACCCCACTTGTAAGTTTAGCGATTGAGTCAATGGAGGAAGTGGTGAAGAGAGAGCCTGATTATGAACCAAGAGAGTTGATTATTTTGGCTGAGACCTATAATGAAAAAGGTAAGGATGATCCCGAATTGTTAAAAAAGTCAGAGGGATATTTGAGAAAGGCGTTGATTTTGTCGCCAAGGCGCCAGGATATTTTTTATATTTTGGCTTTCACGCTGGCGGGGCAAGGTCGTTTCGAAGAAGCAGTGGGAGTGGCGAGGGAAGCGGTGGCTTTAGATTCTGGGGTGGGTAAAGCCCATTATAATTTGGGGTTGGAATTGGCTTTAGCCGGGCAGGATCATTGGGATGAAGCTGAAAAAGAGTTGGGAGTAGCGTTGGATATTAACTTTGTGGGCAATCATTTTCGTGGTTTTACTGAAGAGGATTATAAAAATATTGTAATCATTTATAAGAAGATGCTGGAGGTTTATATTCCAAAAAGAGACGAAGAAAGGGTGTTGAGAATTGTGAAGAGATTGAAACAGGTAGATTTGACGTTCGGCGAAGATATGGACATCATTGCTGATTTAGTTCAAAAAAATCAGTGGGATATTCTTATAGCATCGCTAAATTCTGAAGGTAATTAAATCGCCAGCAACTTATTTTTTGGTATAGGGTCATAGAGTTCCTCTCTGGAGTTGGCCCCGGTACTAATTGTGAAAAAGTTTTCCTGAAAAACGAAGTTAGTAGTGGAGACCAGAAAAACTTTAAGGTTGTAGAGATATTGGGAATTGAAAAAAATTTCACAATTAGTGCTGGGGTTGGATTTTCCTGGTTTTTTGTGGTAGAATTTGTGTACAGAACCCGTTTTTTGGTTTGTTTTTATTTGATTTTCCTGGAATAAAATGCCTAAAAAGCCTATACAATCGAAGGACGATTTAAGTCCGAAAAAACCAACGGTAGCTCCAAAGGCTAATTCTTATAACGCTGACGATATTTACGTTTTGGAGGGCTTGGAGCCGGTAAGGAAGCGGCCGGGGATGTATATCGGTTCTACCGGACCTGATGGCTTACACCACTTAATTTGGGAGGTTATAGATAACTCAATCGACGAAGCGATGGCGGGATATGCGAAGAGCATCTCTATTGAACTTTTGCCAGAGGATAAGGTGAGCGTGATGGACGACGGCAGAGGAATCCCGGTGGATATTCATAAGCAGACAAAAAAATCAGCGCTAGAGACGGTGCTGACCACACTGCATGCCGGAGGAAAATTTGGCGGCGAGTCGTATAAAGTTTCCGGGGGTTTGCATGGAGTGGGTGTATCGGTGGTAAACGCGCTTTCGGAATGGCTTCGCGTGGAAGTGTGCCGGGAGGGGGAACAATACGCGCAGGAATATAAACGAGGCGTGCCACTGGCGAAAGTGAAGCGGATTGGAACTTGCAAGGCAACCGGCACGAAGGTGCTTTTTTCTCCCGACCCTCAGATTTTCTTAACTATTGATTTTAACGACAAACGAATAGTGGATCATATTCGGCAGCAAGCGTATCTTACAAAAGGAGTCCGGATTAATTTTGCCGATAAGAGAAAGCAGGTGCCGCTTTTCCGATCTTTTTATTTTGAAGGTGGATTGTATTCTTTTGTGAGTTATTTAAGCCGAAATGAAAAACCACTCCAAGAGGAGGTCTTTTATGTGCACAAAGATAATGAGAATATCAACGTTGAAGTGGCTTTTCTTTATATAGACGATTTAGATGTGAAAGAACTTTCTTTCGCGAATAATATTTATACCCCAGACGGCGGAATGCATCTTACCGGTTTTCGTTCGGCTTTGACTAGGTCTTTAAATACTTACGCGAGGGCGGAAGGATACTTGAAAGAGAAAGAAGAAAATTTAACAAGCGAGGATGTTCGAGAGGGATTGGTGACTGTTGTATCGGTAAAACTTAGGGAGCCACAGTTTGAGGGGCAGACTAAGGCTCGGTTAGGAAACCCAGAGGCGAGGACGGCCGTGGAGAGCGTGGTTGGCGAAGCTCTTAAAGAATTTTTAGAAAAAAAACCAAGCGAGGCCAGGAAGATTATCGAGCGGGTGTTGCTATCGGCGAAGGCGAGGCGGGCGGCCAAGGCGGCGAGAGATACGGTTTTAAGAAAAGGGGCTTTTGAGGGACTGACTTTACCGGGAAAACTCGCGGATTGCAGTTCCAGGAGTCCGGAGGAATCGGAACTTTTTATCGTCGAGGGCGATTCAGCCGGCGGATGTTTTTCTGGTGATACCGAGGTGGCTTTGGTTGATGGCCGAAATATTTCTTTCAGAGAACTTGTAGAAGCGGATAAGAGAGGGGAAATTAATTTTTGCTACACAATAAAAAAGGATGGCAGTGTGGGAGTGGCTAAAATTTCTAATCCGAGAGTAACAAAAAAGAACACAGAGGTTATTCAGGTGACATTAGATAATGATGAAAAAATTATTTGTACACCCGATCACAAGTTTATGCTCCGTAGCGGTTCTTATAAAGTTGCTAGAGACTTACAGCCTAGTGATTCCTTGATGCCTATTTATCGTAAGCATTCGGAAGTTGGCGGGAAAATTACGATTGACGGTTACGAAATGGTTTTTGATCCAATGAAACAATATTGGATTTTTACCCATCTTTTGTCCGATAAATATAATCTTTTGAATAATGTTTATAGCGAAAGCAGTGGTCAGTATCGTCACCACAAGGACTTTAATAAATTAAACAACAATCCGAGTAACATATTTCGATTAACAAAAGAAGAACACTTAGCGATCCATCGAGAATTTGCTTACAAAACTCTTCATCGTCCGGAGGTTATAGAGAAAATGCGATTGTTGCATAAGACTTCTGAGTTTAGAGAGAAGATTAGGAAGGCAATGCTTCAGCCAAGCGTACGGGCCGGTTTAAGCGAACGAGCTATAAAGCAATGGCAGAATAAAGAGTATAAAGAATTTATGCTGAAAAGTTTTTCGGATTTTTATAAAGGGAATCCTGAATATCAAAAAATAAATAAACAATTATTAAGTGTTGCTCAAAAAAAATATTGGGCTAGTAATGAGAATATTAAGAAGCAGTCAGAAAGAGTGAAAAATTATTTTGAAAAAAATCCCGAAAAGAGACTAGAACTTTCTCTCTTAGCTAAGAGACAGTGGTCTAGTAAAGATCTCTTGGGTTTAAGAGCGGAATTGACAAAAGAGCAGTGGACACCGGAATTTAGAAAAAAAAGAAAGGAGGCATATAACAAAACGTATTTGGCGAAAGCCATTTCGACGCTTCATGATATTTATCTAAAAACCGGCAAGATAGATGTGGCAGTTTATAATCAAACGAGGAAGCAGATGCGAGATAAAAATTTAATTAAGTATGAGACTGTTGCCGAAAGATTTTTTGGCAATAACAAAGAGAAGTTGAACGAAGTGATTGTTAGTTATAATCATAAAATAAAGAAGATTGTTAACGTGGAAGGAAGAATTGATGTTTATGATTTAGAGGTCGAGAGTACTCATAACTTTGCATTAGCGAGCGGAGTTTTTGTTCACAATAGCGCTAAGATGGGGCGTGAGAGGCGGACACAAGCGATTCTGCCGCTCAAAGGAAAGATTTTAAACGTTGAGAAAGCGCGCTTAGATAAAATGCTGGCTAATCTTGAGATAAGAGCTCTTGTTGTGGCGATGGGGACGGCGATCGCGGAAGAGTTTAATCTTTTGAAAATTCGTTATCATAAGATTATTATCATGACCGATGCGGACGTGGATGGAGCGCATATTCGGACATTACTTTTAACTTTGTTCTATAGATATTTTAAAGAAGTGATTGAGAATGGTTATTTATATATCGCTCAACCGCCGCTTTATAGGATTCAAATAGGCAAGGAGGCTCGCTATGTTTACACCGAGCAGGAAAAAGAGAAAGTGATAAAAGAACTAAGGGCATTTAAAGCGGAGAAAGCGAAAAGCAAGGCCGGGCAGAAAGTGAAAGAAAAAGCGGAAGAGACCGCGGAAGAAATTCCTGAGGATGAAGAGGGATTAATTGAGACAGAGGGTCTCAAGGGGGTGAGCATCCAAAGATATAAAGGGTTAGGAGAGATGAATCCGGATCAACTTTGGGAAACGACGATGGATCCCGAGAAGCGGTTTTTGAAGCAGGTGATGATTGAAGATGGGGCGGAGGCGGATCGAATGTTTGATGTTCTAATGGGCGATGACGTAGCACCTAGGAAAAAGTTTATTGAGCTTCACGCCCTTTCGGTGCAGAACCTTGACGTTTAGCTTAAAACGCGATACTAATATACGAATGCGTACTAATGATACCAATAATACAAATTAGAATTATCTCGTATTAATTAGTACTCTTAGGGCATCAACATCATCAAAGATATGTTAGAACGAATAAAAACTTATTTTCAGGAGGTGATACAGGAATTCCGCCATATTAATTGGCCAACAAGGCAGGAGGCGATACGATTAACCTGGGTGGTAATTGGGATTTCCTTAGGATTAGCCTTATTTTTAGGTGTTTTAGACGGGATATTTAGGTTTGCACTCGAAACCTTTATCGCTAAATAAAAAAGGATTTTATGGATAATCAAATTACCCAGGAGGAAAAAAATAGTATGCGGCAGTGGTATGCCGTCCACACCTATTCCGGCTACGAGGAAGCGGTGGCCCGGTATTTGAAACAAAGGGTGGAGATGCTTGGAATGGAAGACCGGATTTTTAAGGTTATTGTGCCGACGGAGAAAAAAGTGAAAGTGAAAAGCGGGCACAGACAGACAATTGAAGAGAAAGTTTATCCCGGCTATGTTTTAGTGGAAATGGTTTTAACGGCTGATTCCTGGTATGTGGTTCGAAACACGCCTCGGGTAACGGGGTTTGTGGGAGCAGACAGCACCAAGCCAACTCCGCTTTCTAAAGAAGAAGTGGACGGGCTTTTGGGGCGGATGGGAAGCGACGAGAGCAAGTTTAACGTGGATTTCAGAATCGGCGACTTGGTCAAAATTATCGACGGACCATTTAAAGATTATGACGGCAAAGTTTCCGAAGTGGATGAGGAACGCGGCCACGTGAAGGTGATGGTGCCGATTTTTGGTCGAGACACGGCGGTGGAATTGGATTCACTCCAAGTGAAAAAAATATAAAAACAGGTTTTAGTTTTTAGGTGTTAGGTTTTAGGGAGGACTTGCTTATAAATCTTTTTTAACTTATATTTCTAAAACCTATAAACTAACACCTACAACCTATTAAAATGATACAGTGTTTTTTTTGTTCGCAAAATTTAAGGAAGATTGATTACAAAGAAACCGAACTTTTAAAGCGATTTGTTTCGGGGCAGGCGAAAATTATCGACCCGAAGCACACGCACGTTTGCGCTAAGCATCAGCGGTTATTGGCGCAGGCAATCAAAAGAGCGAGGTTTATGTCGCTTTTACCTTTTGTGAGAAGGTAATCGGTTCGAGGACTTTTTGGTTTAGGGAATTGATTTAATGGAAAATCTTAACGGGAAGATTTTTGAGTGGATATTCAGCTTTGCCCATCGGAGTATGTGGCTTGATCAGCTGGGAATTTTTTTGGCTGAATATTTGCCATATATCCTTATTCTTTCGGCCTTGGTTTTGATTTTTACCGAACCGGGATGGAAGCGGAGGATTTTCTTTTTTTCTCAGATGGTTATTGTTTTTATCTTAGGCCGTGGAATTTTAGTGGAGGCAATACATTTTTTTTATCCGGTTTTAAGGCCTTTTGCCGAGTTGGGATTTACACCGCTTATCTCCGAATCAGGATTTGCTTTCCCGTCGGGCCACGCGACGATGTTTTTCGGTTTAGCAATGGTGATGTTTTATATTAATAAAAAGTGGGGAGTTTGGTATTTTATTTTAGCGGCGCTTATGTCGGTGGCGCGAGTTTTTACGGGGGTGCATTGGCCGCTCGATGTATTTGCCGGAGCTTTAATTGGAACGGCTTGCGGGATTTTGGTTTACCATCTGCTTGAGATTTATTTTAAGAAAATCAGTTTGCCCACAGTCGCAGAAGAATAGTTTTAGCTCTTGAAAAGGGGTGGGGTTTTTGGTAGTCTATAGCTAGCACATTTACTGCGCACTTTCTTCGCCGCAATTATGCTCGGCGGCTTTTAAACCGCATTTCTGTCTAGAAAATGGAGGACTCTGGGCAACATCTCGGTGATTTGAGCTGGCATACTGCACTGAATGCACCGAAACTCGAGTTTCAATTGGAGGGAACGATGAAGAGAAATCTTTGGATTCTGGCTGTCGTCATTCTCGCGGTTGCGATGGTGTCGGTTGGTGTGGTCAACGCCAACAACTGTCCCAATCTGACTGTGGCGACCAGCTTGTCGCCGCCAACTTCGCAGATGAGCGAATTCACGGCGGGGACTATCGCGTTTTCCTCGGTTTCTGCGACCGACTTGACGGCGACAACCATCGAGACGGTGGAAGTGGCCTATTCAATTGCTGACTTGACGACGAACTTCGACGTGGCTATGGGCATAGGTGCACCACGGAAAACCTTCATGGTTGGCGCTTCGAGCTTTTCGTGCGTGGTGGCCTATAATCTTGGTACTCTGATTTCGGTGGCCGTGTTATCGAATGGTGATGGCGACTCTTTCAGTAATCGTAACGGGATGATCGACCGCGATGGACTGATTGCTTTAACGTCGAGCCAAACGGACATGCAGGCCTGGCTGGGTGCACCACGGAAATTTGTTTCGACGGCCAATTCGGTTTCGGGCCTAGCGGTGACGCGAGACGATATATGCCGAGGAGCCACGATGATCGCGACGGAGACGGCGAGATCAGCGCGCGACTGCGTAATCATCAACACCGAAGGAATGCGGACCGGCACGTGCCAAGTGAACAGCCAGTCGAGCACGATCATCGAAGAGAATACCATCGCGACTCGACCGACGCGTACGAACCTGCGTTGGGTGTAGTTCCTCTCGAACGAAACCGACGCCAAGCAAGACACCCCCGGAAAGCTTTGAGCTTTCCGGGGGCTTTCATTTTTTGTACTCTTGCCAGGATTGATTTTGGGTGTATAGTAATGCCGGAATTAGCAACTTTACAACGAGGGAGGTGATAATAGGTGGATCAGCTTTTCGTGATTAGCGGTATCCTCGCTTTAACGGGGAGGCTTTATTGGAGGTTACTTTCCTTAGGGGCAGTTTTAGGGAAGGTGGCCTTATTGGCTCAAGTTTTTCACGAGGCAGCGAGGGAATCAACGAGACTTGAGTACGAAGATCGGTTTCTTGGGTTTAGGGTTTCGTTTGAGAAGAAGGAAGAAAGACCGTTCGACCCTCACGAAGATATTTACGATCAAGGAAGGCTTGATGCCGGAGAGACGAAGTTTTTCTCACAATAAACCCGGATGGGGCTATAGCTTCTCGTCCGGGTTTTGTTTTTGCTTTTTCCCTCTTTTTTATTTTTGGTGGTCTATTCTTGAAATAGTTCGGACGGTTTTCGCCGCCTGCGGCGGCGAGGAAAGTACCCCGCAAAAATCCGAAACCGCGGCTCCGCCGCGCCGATGACAATTTCAAGTTCTTCTTTGGCAGCAAATTCTTTGAAAAATAATGAGTAGTAAAATTTCAACTCTAAAATCTCTCACGTTGCTGACGAATCTCTTTGAGGTTGCTTTGTTCGTCCACTACGATTTCCCAAACTGGTGGGAGAATAATCGAGTAAGTAGAAGGTCCTACCCACTCAATCCGTATAGTCCAAATATTTCTACTCTTCGATGCAGTATATTCCCACCAAGAAGGTTCGTAGCCAGAGCGATTATATATATCTTCAGTCAGTTTGATAACTTCAATCGCGGTCTGACTGTCTGCAACTTGAATCCGTTGTTTACTCATAAAATCAGAATACTCGGGGCTTCTATAATACGACTCGTAATCCTCTTCGCCAGGCCCCACCCATTTAGCCTGCCAACCCAAAGCCGGCTTCGCAATCTCGATTATGTCTCCATCTACCCTCAAGGCAAAAGTGAAATATTTCTCGGTGTAGATTCTAAAATTTGGTAAATATTTAGATATGAGCTCACTTTTAACTTCTACAAACTTTCTTGGTTCTCGATCAAGCTGTCGCATCTTCTCGATATGTTGCTCGGCAAATACTCTCCACTTCTCTTCGGCCTCCTTCCAGTCTAATGGGTTTGTTTTTGATGATGGCTGTAAATCGTTCGCAGGAATTGAGTTTTTGGGAGGACCGAAGTCTTTTTTAACATATCCATATAATACAACAAGGGCTAAAATAGCTACCGCTATTAAAATTGGAATATTTTTATTACGCATAGGGGTGTTGAAAAAATTTTATTTTCCCAAAATTAAAATGCAGTTCGAGCCGATATTTTTACAGGTTCTTTGGCGGTTTTTATCGGCGCGGCGGAGCCGCGGTTTCGGATTTTTGCGGGGTACTTTCCTCGCCGCCGCAGGCGGCGAAAACCGTCCGAACTATTTCAAGAATAGACCACCAGACAGGAAATTGCAAGCAAGGGGCAGTCGCCTCGCTTCGCTCGGCGGCCAATTCGTATTGAATTTTGGGCGAAAAAATCAGTTGGCGATTCTGCATTTTGGGAAAATAAAATTTTTAATCAAAATCATATGAAATATATACTTTACGCTCGCAAGAGCACAGAAGACGAGGACAGACAAATTTTGAGCATTGAAGCCCAAGTCTTTGAGTTGAAAGAATTTGCCGCCAAAGAAAAACTTGAAATTGTCGCTTCCTTTCAGGAGACAAAAACTGCCAAAGAACCTGGACGAATGAAATTCGCAGAAATGTTGTCATTGATTGAGAAAGGAAAGGCAGATGGAATACTCTCATGGAATCCCGATCGTCTTGCAAGAAATTCTGTGGACGGCGGAAAAATTATTCACATGATTGATCGCGGCTTGATTAAATCTTTGAAGTTTCCGACATTTTGGTTTGAGCCAACTCCGCAAGGACTTTTTATGCTCCAAATTGCTTTCGGACAAAGCAAATACTATGTAGATTCTTTGCGAGAAAATGTAACTCGCGGCATGAGGCAAAAAGTGCGAAATGGTGTTTGGCCAAGCAAAGCACCACTCGGCTATTTGAACAATCCCAAAACGCGGGGAATTGATATTGATACAGAAAAAGCCCCTATAGTCAAAAAGATTTTTGAACTCTATGCCACCGGAAATTACAATCTTCGAGAAATAGCCGAGTGGCATAAACAAAAAAGCAATTTGGAGCGAAGTATCTCAATGTCTCAAATTCACAAGTTACTCCAGAATATCTTCTACATCGGCCTTATGAAATACAAAAATGAAATCCACGAAGCTACTCACGAGCCGCTTATTTCAAAGAAACTTTTTGATAAAGTACAAGAAATTATGAAAGAGAAGGGCAAGCCGCAAAAAGTTAAGAAACACAACTTTGCTTTTCTTGGCCTGATGAAATGCCCTTGCTCGGCGGCGATAACTGCCGAAAAGAAAATCAAGCCAAGCGGCAGAGAGTATGTGTATTACCGATGCACGAAAAAGAAGGGTCCGTGCCAAGAAAAACATTTTTTGCGGCAAGAGGAATTATACGCGCAGATTAAATCTTTTCTTCAAAAAGTTTCTTTGTCGAGCTACGACACAGAGAAAGTTTTGGCCGAATTAAATAAGGAAGAAATGGGAGCAAAGGAACAAGCTGAAATCACTGTTCAAAATCTTAAAACAGAATTGGCAATGGCTGAACAAAAGTTAGAAAAGTTGCTTGATGTCTATTTGGAAGAAACTATTACTGCCGAAGAATACGCGTCTCGCAAAGAAAAATTAATCAAGCAAAAAGTCGGTTTGCGGGAGCAAATCAAAGATTTTGAACAGAAGGGCTTGTCGTGGCTCGAACCGGCTCGTGAGTTCGTTTTATCCTTAAATCAAGCCGCGAAACTGCTTGAATCAGAAAACAAGTCGGAAATGACGACATTTCTTAAAAATATCGGCTCGAACTGCATTTTGCAGAATCGCCAACTGATTTTTTCGCCCAAAATTCAATACGAATTGGCCGCCGAGCGAAGCGAGGCGACTGCCCCTTGCTTGCAATTTCCTGTCTGGTGGGCGAGGAGAGAATCGAACTCTCACGACCTTGCGGTCAATGGATTTTGAGTCCATCGCGTCTGCCGTTCCGCCACTCGCCCATTTTAATAAAACTATCAGTAAATTTAGTACGGGGTAAATCTGCCTCCGCCAGTTGGCGGACCGCCACCCGGGCAATGAAATTTGTATGTAGAATTCTAGTTTATTTTTTTGTGAAAAGCAAAAAAATTTTTGCGTTATTTAGGGAAAATCTATACAATTAGGGCAATGGCCAGGATTATTAGTATTTGTAATGCCAAGGGGGGGGTTGGGAAAACTACTACGGCGGTTAATTTAGGGAGCTATCTGGCGGCGATGGGCCGGAGGGTGCTTTTGGTTGATTTTGACCCTCAAGCGAACGCAAGTTCGGCTCTTGGGTATGATCCATTAAAAACCGAAGTGAGTGTTTATCACGGAGTAATTAATGCAGTGCCTCACGAGCACGTGCTTCGCCCCACTGCTCTTTTTAATTTTCATTTAGTGCCGGCGGCGCCGCATTTAGCCGGAGCTTTAGTAGAGTTTGTGAATTTGCCGGAGCGGGAATATTTTTTAAGGAAGTTTTTAAACAGATTTAGACATCAGTATGATTATGTTTTGATTGATTTGCCGCCGTCTTTAAGTTTACTGACGGTAAATGGCCTAATGGCATCGGACGAAGTTCTAATTCCGGTTCAGGCGGAATATTACAGTTTAGAAGGATTGGGCCAACTTTTACAGACGGTTAACTTGATTCGTGATAATATGGGCCATAATTTAAGAGTGACGGGGGCGCTTATAACTATGTATAATCGGAACGAACGATTAAGCCGGGAGGTGGCGAAAGACTTAAGAAGGAATTTTCCGTATCAGGTTTTTAAGACCGAGATTCCGCGAAGCGTGGCGCTGGCTGAGGCCCCAAGTTTTTCAAAGCCAGTGATACTTTACAGGCCTGATTCTATCGGCGCTCTGGCGTATAAAAATTTGGCCGATGAGATTCTGGCACAAGAAAAAGAATTGGTTTCGGGAACGATGGTGTCTAGTCAAGATTTCGGAAACTTTATTATTTAGTGGTTACAATGATTAAAAATTCGCTTTTCTCAACCCGCTTCACTTGTCCAACGACTCGTTCGCTTGTCCTCGCCGGTTTGCCGCTCGGAAAAAAGAGAGAACGAGCGGACCATGCCAAGCCGGCTGCGAGGGTTTCGGAAAACGAATTTTTAATCTAGAAATATTTTTTATCTATGACCTTAGGAAAAGGATTGGAATCTTTAATACCGCCGGGCGGAGGACAAAAGCAGAATGATGACGGAATAGTCCAGCCCCAAGAAGAAAAAAAGGAAGAGGAGATTTCTGGTTCGCAAATCGTACCCTCAAGCGAAGCCCAAGGCGGGGCGATGGTTTTTACGGAAAAAGAAAAGCACTTTGAACGCAAACAGCCTGATTTCCTTCAGCAAAACTCCCGCCTTCGCGCGAGTGCTTCGGACGGGCAGGCGATTTTTCAGATTGAGGTTGAAAAAATAAAACCGAATCCCCACCAGCCGAGAAAAAATTTCGGTGAAGATTCGCTTAGGGAGCTTGCGGCTTCAATTCGAGAAGTTGGGATTCTGCAGCCGATTGTGGTAACTAAGGTGGAAAAAGAAACTTCAACCGGAACGGATGTGGAATATATTTTGATTGCCGGAGAGAGGCGGTTTTTAGCGGCTAAGATTTTGGGATTAGAGAGGGTACCGGCGATTGTGCGAAGGGTGGATTTTGAACGCGAGAGATTAGAGATGGCGATTATTGAAAACTTACAGCGCGAAAATTTAAATCCAGTTGAGACGGCTCGCGCTTTTTCCCGGCTTCAGGATGAATTTAACCTTACCCAGAGAGAGATCGCGACTCGTTTGGGTAAAAGCCGGGAAGCGGTAGCGAATAGTGTGCGGCTTTTGGACTTACCGGCCTATATCCAGGATTCCTTGGCAAAAGGAGAACTATCTGAAACTCATGGGAGACTTTTGCTTTCGGTGGCTGACCCGGCTTCCCAGAAGAAACTTTTTGATGATATTGTTTTGAATAAAATGACTACTCGAGAATTAAAAGATCGAGTGAGACCGGATAAAAAAGAATCTTCAGTTCAAAGTTTATCACCGGAACTTGTGATGCTTGAGCACGAACTAACTTCGAAATTTAAGGCGCCAGTTAAGATTGAGAAGCACGGTCCGCCAGCTGGCGGAGGGAAAATCACAATTAGATATTATTCGGACGAGGAACTGAGGGGGATTTTAGAGCAGCTGAAGCTAGAATAATTTCTTATTTAGGCGTTCGCTTTTTTCCTTGAAGAAACCGCGGATGTGTTCTTTGGCGTGGGGGGTTTTGACGAATTCAAGCCATTTTTCTGAAGGTTTTTTCCCTTTTTGAGTGATAATTTTCACCAAATCACCAGAGGCGAGTTCGGCGTTTAATGGTTTTAGCGCACTGTTGATTTCGGCTTTGATAGCGCTATGACCGACGTCGGAATGTATTTTGTAAGCGAAATCTAAAGAAGTGGAACCTTTAGGAAGGTCGATGACGTCTCCCTTGGGAGTGATGATAAAGATTCTGTCTTTAAAGAAATCTATTTTCATCGCCTCGATAAATTCTTGATAACTTGAGGCGAGGTTGACGGATTCGTTTTGCCAGCGCCTTAAGTGCCGAATTAGGGGGACTTCTTTGAGTTTGTCTTTTAATGATTTCGGCGGTTCATCTTTTTTATCAAGGTTTTGTTTATAGAGCCAATGAGCGGCTAGGCCGTTTTTATTTTCGTCGTGCATTTTCTCGGTGTGGATTTGGATTTCGATATGTTTGTTCTCCGGGCCGACGATGGTGGTGTGAAGGGAGCGATAACCCGAGGATTTAGGTGAGGCAATATAGTCTTTAATGCGGCCGGGGAGAGGCGGCCAATTTTGATGGATAACTCCTAAAGCTTCGTAGCAGTCTTTAGGGTCTTTGAAAACAACCCAAGTGGTAATGAGGTCGTAGATTTGAGAGAAATCCATTTCGTGCCTTAAGAGTTTGAAATAAAGACTAGAATAGCGTTTGGCTCTGAAGTCGATAAATAAAGGTTCAAGTTTGTTTTCTTTCAGTAGCGCTTCAAGCTGGGGTTTAAATTTAATTAAATATTCTTGGCGGGCGTCATATTCATCTTTGATATTTTTTAGAAGCCAGTCATATTCTTTTGGGTAAAGGACGGGGAAGCAGAGATCGTGCAATTCGCCCGCGAGGCTTGCCATGCCGATTTGGTAGGCTAGGGGTGCGTGGATGTCGTTGGTTTCCTGAGCGAGCTCTCTTTGCTTATCTAACGGCAACCCCTCGAGCGTTTTCATATTATGAAGGCGGTTGGCGAGTTTAATAAAAACAATTCGGAGATCTTCGCTTAAAGCAATAATAACTTTTCTCAGATTTTCGATTTTTGAGGCCGCGTTTTGGTATTTAACGAGAGAGAGTTTGGCAATGCCTTCGGTTAAAAAGGCGATATCATCACCGAATTCTTTTCGGATTTCAGCGATAGGAACTTTAGCGACTGTCAGCACGTCGTGAAGAAGGCCAGCGGCGATGCTGGTTTCGTCGAGATGCCATTGGTTTAAGAGTTCGGCGGTTCTAAGAGCATGGGTAAAGTAAGGGTCGCCGTTTTCCCGTTTCTGGCCCTCGTGGGCTTTTTGAGCAAATATAAAGGCGCGCCCAATTAGGCTTTTGGGTTCCCGGTTCGCGATTTCCTCCACGTTCATGGCAACAGTATGAAAGATTTGAGACTTAGAATCAAGATTAGTCTTCGGTATCAGCTTCTTTTTCTGGTTCCGGTTTAGGTTCTGGCTCGATTAAGGGGTTAACCCAGGAAGCATAGTCACAAGCGGGGTAGCGGGAACAGCCCCAGAAGATTTTACCTCTAGCCCGTCCTTTCCGGCTCACGCGGCGTTCAATAACGTCTCCTTCGGCGCATTTCGGACATTTAAGGCCGATTTTTTTAAGTTCGGATTTAAGAGTTTTAGTGGTCTTACACTCCGGGAAACCGGAACAGGCGAGGAATTTGCCGAAACGGCCGAATTTAACAATCATCGGTTTACCGCACTTTTCGCATTTTTCGTCGGTGATTTCTTCGATGACGTTTTGTTTTTCAACCTCTTCGTATTTTTGCTCAAGGAGTTTAGCAAAGGGTTCATAAAATTCGCGGATGGTTTCCTGCCACGCTTTTTCGCCATTCGCCACTTCGTCGAGATTTCTTTCCATTTGAGCGGTGAAGTCGATGTCGACGATTTGGGGGAAGTGTTCGGTTAAGACTTTGTTTACCAAAGTTCCTATTTCGGTGGGGTGAAATCGCTTATCTATTTTTTCAACGTAATTGCGTTCCTGGATAACTGAAATGGTGGGAGCATAAGTTGAAGGGCGGCCGATGCCGTATTTTTCCAAGGTCTTGATGAGCGAGGCTTCGTTATAGCGAGGGGGAGGTTCGGTAAAATGCTCCGAAGGTTTAACTTCGACGAGATTAAGTTTGTCATTTTTCTCGAGGTCGGGAAGCTCTTTGTCCTCGAATTTAATGGGCCAAACCTTAAGAAAGCCGTCAAAACGCATAATGTTGCCGTTGGATTGGAGAGTATAATTTTTCGAGCCGGTTTGAGCCGAAATTTCGATGCGTGTGGAGTCGAAGATGGCTTCAGGAAGCTGAGAGGCGATAAAGCGGCGCCAGATTAAGTCATAGACTTTTTGCTGGTCTTTTTCCAGGTTTTTTTTGGATTTTGATTTTGCAAATTCTTCGGGAGAAAAATAGGGATTAGTGGGACGAATGGACTCGTGGGCTTCTTGGGCTAGCTTGGATTTGCTTTTGAAAACGCGAGGTTCGCGCTGATATTTGGAGTCGAGATTATCTTTTACCCATTTCTGGGCCATTTCCAAAGCTTCTTTTGAAAGATTGACTGAGTCGGTCCTCATGTAAGTGATGAAGCCTTGCTCATAGAGAGACTGGGCGAGAAACATGGTTTTTTTAGATGAGAAACCGTAAGCGCGGGAGGCCGTTTGCTGGAGGGTGCTGGTGATAAACGGCGGGAGGGGATTTTTCCTGGATTCATTTTTCTCAGCGGATAAAACTTGATACTCCGATTTTTCTAAATCGCTAGCGATTTTTTTGGCGTCCTCGCCGTTTTTGATGCCTAATTTAGGAATAGTTTCGTCTCCGATTTTAATCAGGCTAGCTTCAAACTTTTCTTTGGTTTTTTTAAGGATGGCGCTTATAGTCCAATATTCCTCCGGTTTGAAGTTTTTGATTTCTTCTTCTCGATCAACAATAAGGCGGAGGGCGACCGACTGGACGCGCCCGGCCGAAAGGCCCCGGACAACTTTTTTCCAAAGGAAAGGGGAAAGTTTGTAGCCGACAAGGCGGTCTAAAACCCGGCGAGCTTGTTGGGCGTTGACGAGATTTTTTAAAATACTTCTCGGGTTTTTGATAGCGTTTTCAATGGCGCTTTCGGTGATTTCGTGGAAAACAATACGGCGAGTTTTTGACTCGTCGATTTTCAAGACTTCTAAAAGGTGCCAGGCGATAGCTTCTCCTTCGCGGTCTTCGTCAGTGGCGAGAATAACCACATCCGCTTTTTGGGAAAGTTTTCTAAGCGCCGTGACATTTTTCTGGGCTTTTTTGGGAATAATGTATTGAGGTTCGAAGTTTTTTTCAACATCGATTCCCAATTTGCTTTTAGGGAGATCCCGGACGTGGCCATAAGAAGACTCTACTTTGTAGGTAGAGCCGAGAAATCGACTAATTGTTTTTGCTTTTGTTGGTGATTCTACTATTACTAAGTTCATAACATGTGAAGGAGATTTTTATTTCTAGAACATCGCCTATATTTATAAATACATTATTGATCCCACAGCCAACCCGAATGTTCCAGAAGTAAAAATCTCTATTCGTGTTTATTTTATGTATTTTATAGAGTATAACCGTTTTCCGTTTCCTTAACTACATTTTTAATAACAAGGAATGAAAGAACGCGGTTAGCGACTTCGGCGTCTAGTTTAGTGAGTTCAATAATTTTGTCAACACTAAAGCCTTTTTTTGATTTTTGAAGGGCGTTTAAAATAAGCGCTTCTTCGGGATTTTCGGCGAAAAGATTTTGGGTTTTGGTTTCTTTCTGGGCAAGTTCGGGTTCGATGATTTCTATTATATGTTCGGGTTTCGTGACGAGGGTGGCGCCTTGGCGGATTAACTCGTTTGAGCCTTTAAAATTGGGATGAGAGATGGGGCCGGGGATAACGAAAATGTCGCGATTTTGGTCGACGGCGAATCGGGCGGTGGCCAAAGAGCCAGAGCGTTCCGGGGCTTCGATAACCAGAATTCCTTTTGAAAGGCCGCTTATAATGCGGTTTCTTTGGATGAAGTGGTGAGGGAGAGAAGGCATATCGGGCGGATATTCGGAGATGATAGCGCCGCCGGACTCTAGAATTTTTTTGCCTAATTTTTCGTTGGTTTTAGGGTAAATTTCATCCAGGCCGTTTCCTAAGACAGCGACTGTATATCCTTTGGCTTCTATCGCTCCGGCGTGAGATGAGGCATCGATTCCCAAGGCAAGGCCGCTTACTATATTAATGCCTGAGAGCACTAAACTAGAGGCGAAAATCCTAGCGAGTTCTTTGCCGTTTTCGGTGGCTTTGCGGGTGCCGACGATAGCAAGAGTAGGTTCGTTAATTTTGTTTAAAGCTCCAATCGAATAAATCCCGAAAGGAGGCCAGGGGATTTCTTTAAGAAGGACAGGGTAATCCAGGCTTTCGTTTAAAACGAGATTGATATTCAGCTTCTGCAGTTTTTTCCACTCTACTTCGGGATTGAGGTCTGACTTTTCGGTTTTTTTGATATTTTCCCAAACGTTTTTCCAGTTCCCGAAAAAATCTTTCGCTTTTTGAAGTTTTCGGTAGTCGTTTCTGGTTACTAGATTGCTTAAGTGGTAGAACAAAGGTTCCATAAGTTTGATTTAAGTATTATACCCCACAGGAAATAACTATAAAATTGTATGTACTTGGGAATAATTTGTTTCCAACGGGGCAGGCATAAATTTTAGGGAGAATAAATTTTGTGAGTTTAAATGTGTTATAATAGAAGGGTATGAGTGGAGATTTTAAGCATCAGCTCTGGATTACTTTAGGGGTGTTTTTGGGAGTGATTCTCCTTTTTGGAGGGGGTCTTTTGGCGTTGGAGGCTAAGGTTAGTTCTAGGGTTGGTGAAATTACGAACCAGCGTGGTTTGATTCAACAAGCTTCAACTCTGACGGAAACTTTGGCAAATTTGAAAAACGAGAAGCAAGTAGCGGGTGGCTATAGTAAGAGTTTAGAGCAGCTCGTGACTAATCGAGATGATTTGGTGGTTGGTTTTTCTCGATGGCTTGAAAGCGAGGCAAAACTTTATAGTGTTGGCGCTAGTTTCAATTTTGAGGGGAGCGAGGTTTCTCCAACGGCGGATAGTTTTGGCTACGCGAGACTTTCGCTTAAATTGAGCGGTCCTTTAACTAGCGTGGCAAGTTTTTTGAAACATCTCGAGAGGGAATCGATGAGGTTTTTGATGAATTTTGAAAGTTTTAATATTAGCCAGAACCAGAATGATTATTCGGTTTCAGTCGCTGGCCTTGTATATTTTAAGTAGTTTTTGATGAAAAATTTATTTAGAAATTATTACGATAAAATTTTAGTTATATTAGCGGTTGTTTTTATGGTTGCCGTGGTTTTTGTATATATTTGGGGGGCCGGGTTTCTTGTCGAGAATTTTAATAACGCGACCGAATTAAAAAATGCGAATAACAATACGGCCCATTTTAATATAGAAAGCGCGAAGAATTTGGGTTTATCTAACCAGTAGTTTCTGCTAAACAAAATTTGCCCCGGTACTAATTGAGGAATTTTAAAATTTCCTAAATTATTAACTAAACCTTTCCGTAATTAGTTCCGGGGTTGATTTTTCTCGGGTTTTGGTTTTTAATGAACTGGTAATTTTAAAGTTGGAGCGCGGTTAGCTCCCCACAAGAAATCAAAGATTTCTAACGGGGCGAGCAGTGGTACCCGCCCGTACCGAATAGTACGTTCGGGCGGGGAGCGTTTCGTTGACCCCGGTACTAATTGAGGAATTTTTAAATTTTCTAGACTTTTCCTCAATTAGTTCCGGGGTTGACCCCTCACTCTTGTGTGTATTGCGTCCTTAGCTCAGTGGTAGAGCGTTTCGTTGACATCGAAAAGGCCGGAGGTCCGATCCCTCCAGGACGCACATAAGAGTGAGGGGAAGAGGTCAGAAGTCCGATCTTTCTACCGCGCACAAAGAGGGGGGGATGAAGTATAGCTACGCGCACATAGTTCAGTGGTAGAACGCTGTCCTGATAAGACAGAGGTCCTTGGTTCGATTCCAAGTGTGCGCACCACAAATAGAATCTAGAATTTAGAAAATAGAGAGTAGAATAAAAAAGGGTAAAATTTAGAAATAGAAAATAAAGATTAGCTAATGTTGAAACCCGAAGTGATTTATGAAAATGAGAACTTTTTGGTTTTGAATAAGCCGGCGGGACTTTTAGTTCATGGAACATTAGCAAATAGCAAATCGCTTATCGCTAACAAAGAGGAGGCATTAGCAGATTGGCTTGTTGAAAAATACCCCGAAACTAAAAAAGTTGGAGACGATCCGGAGACGAGGCCGGGAATTGTACACCGATTGGATAAAGATACTTCGGGGGTGATGGTGGTGGCGCGGAATCAAAAGACGTTTGAATATTTAAAGAAACTTTTCCAAGAGCATAAAATCCAAAAAACTTATCGAGTTTTGGTGTATGGAAGGGTGAAAAATAAAAAAGGGATAATCGACAAGCCGATTGGGATAAAGGCGGGCACGACGAAGCGGTCGGTTTTTTCGGAGAAGATGAAAAAAGAAGCGGTGACGGAGTACAGATTAGCATCAAGTATCAAGTATCAGGTGTCAGGTCGAAAAGGAAGCGAAAAATCTTTGAGCGATTTTTCGCTTTTAGAAGTAAAACCAAAAACCGGGCGGACTCATCAGATAAGAGTTCACTTGGCGAGTATCGGTCATTCGGTAGTGAACGACGTTCTTTATAGTAAATCAAAACAAAAAATTGGGAACGGGCGTTTAATGCTTCACGCGATGTCTTTGGAATTCGCAGCCGAAAATGGCAAGAGAATGCAGTTTGAGGCCGAGTTGCCGGAGGATTTTAATGAAAATATTAATGAGTTAGAATCTAGAAAATAAAAGAGGATCTAACTTTTTAAGTATCGGATTGATTAAGGGCGGATAACCCCGCACCAATTTTACAGTTTAATGTGTTGGCGAAACGCTTGGACAAAGGAGGGGCGGGCTTATTCAGCCCCCGCATTTCGCTTGTGTCAACTAGGTTTTCGGTAATTTCTGTTTTGCTAAATATTTTGGGTAAAATCGGTGCGGGGTCCTCAATTTTTCGAATTCTCCGCTAATTGGCGGAGAATGAAAAATCGGGAGTTATCCACAATCTTGGGAAAATACCACGTGCTATAATAAACCCAAGCTTTTCTAAAGGTCGAATTTAAAGAAAAAGGTCTAAGAAAATAAAGTAAAAGTTCTAATGAAAAACCAAGTGAAAGGTTTCACTTTGATCGAGCTTCTGATTGTAATCGGTATTATCGCCATTCTAGCGACGGTAGTGATCTTAACTTTAAATCCGGCCGAACTTTTGCGACAAGCAAGAGATTCGACTAGGACTTCGGATTTCGCGACTCTTAAGAGTGCTTTGTCTCTTTATGGAGCGGATGTGAGTGTGCCGTATTATGGTTCGAGTTCTGCTAGTGGAGTCTGTTACATCTCAATTGCTAGCGATGCTGCAGCTACCGTTGCGAGGCCTCCTATTACTAATTGTGGTGGTCGTTTTGCGGCCACTATTACTGTAGTTGCCAGTACGACTGAAGCCCTAAAACGGAGTACGGGTGTAGCGGGTGCTTCTTCGGGAAATGGGTGGATTCCGGTAAACTTGACTCAAATTAGTTCTGGAGCTCCTATTTCCGCTTATCCAGTTGATCCTGTTTCTCCTAACAGTTCGAGTTCTTACTATGCTTACGCAACTGATGGGAGTGGAGGATTTGAAATCAACACCCGTCTTGAGAGTACTAAGTTTGCGAGTAGTTCGGAAAATGATGGGGGAACTAGCAATACGCTTTATGAAGCTGGAACCCAACCGGGATTGAATCTCTAGTTGGTTTTAGTTTACTGAATATGCGAAAGGGCTCTGCTTATAAGCGGGGCTCTTTTGCTATTCTTTGGTATAATTTAAGGAAGTTTAAATTTATGACCTGGCTTAATGTTTATATTCTATGCGTTTTAGTTTTGGTTTTGGCGGCGCAATTTTTTTACCGTTTTTCTTCGTGGAGATTGGAAAATTTTTTGAGTAAACCCCTACACCAAAGTGTTAAGGATTTTAAACTTGAAGGGAAAAGGAGTGTTTGGGAACGATTTTGCGGGGGTGCTACAGCTTTAGGAATGTGGTGCGGGGGCAGATTTAAGTTTAAGATTTTGTTGCGGTGGGTTTGGATCTTAAGTGTGGCGGTAATTTTCGGAACTTTTTTGTATTGGTCCAACTTACAATATGATTTATGGAAGAACGGCGGCGGTTTTTTGAAGTTTATGTTGCCGCCGTATCAGAGCATCAGTTATTTTTTGTCTTACGTAGGGGTGAGATTTTTTGGGCCGTGGATTTTGGCGTTTTTAATGTCGCTACTTGTTAGCCGAGCGGCGAAATACTTGAACCGGTGTTTTGGGGAGAGATTTTTTGAAAATGAAGAAATAGAATTAATCGCGCTTGGGGTTTTTTTGACTGGGTATCCCGGGTTTTTTATCTACTTAGGTTTAATTCTTGTTTTAGGAGTTCTGTTTTCTCTGGTTTACCAAATTTTGGCTAAAGGACGACTGCCTCTTTATTACTTTTGGATGTCTATGGCGGTATTTGCTATTATTATCAAGGATTGGTTAATACCGGCTTTGGGGTGGCAAATGCTTTTAGCCGGGTTTTCGCTGGGTGATTTTTATAAGTTGTTCTTTGGGTCTTAGATAGCGATACTAATCCCTCACCCTTAAAACATCGATTATGTTTTTCGTATATGTATTAAGGTCAAAAAAGGACAGGAGTTTCTATATAGGATTTGCATCAGATTTAAAAGCTAGAATGGAAAAACATAATCAAGGATTAGTCCAATCCACAAAAAACATAAGACCAATGGAATTGATGTATTGCGAAGTTTATAAATCTAAAAAAGACGCCTTGATTCGCGAGAAAAGACTTAAGCATTTCGCAAAAGGTTTCGCTTCTCTTAAAAGTCGATTGAAATATTCATTAATGCTTTAAGGGTGATCCCTCACCCTTTGAGGAAGGTGTAAAAAATTATCAATCATTTAACAAATGAGAAACAATTTATCAAAATCAAAAAGTCGAGAGTATCGAAAATTAAAATCAGAGGAAAGCTGTTCCTCGAAGGGTGAGGGATGAAACTACCCATTCCGGTTGAACAACTAAAAAAGAAGCTTGTCCAAGAGGGACTGATAACAAATGAAAAGTTTGATGAGATTGTGGCGGACTCGAAGCGAAAAAA
>JBBUBW010000038.1:0-4120 GCA_038058095.1 Patescibacteria group bacterium
GACTGATAACAAATGAAAAGTTTGATGAGATTGTGGCGGACTCGAAGCGAAAAAACCAGGATGTTTTAGATATGATTGTATCGCAGGGAGTGGCAGAGGCGGGATATTTGTATAACGTTATCGCTTTAATTTTAGGGGTTCCTTTAGCCAAACTAGAAACTCAAAAAATTGATCCGAACGCAGTGAAGGTTCTTTCAGAGGATATTGCCAGGCAACGGGAGGTGATTGTTTTTAAGCAAGAAGAGGATGGAAGTTACGATGTGGCAATGGCGGACCCTAGTAACCTTGAGACAGTTAAGTTTCTATCTCAACACCTTCAAGCAAGGATCAATCCTTACTTTGCGACTATCAATGATTTAAACCGCGGTTTTGCTATTTATGGGTCTCAAACAGCTCAGGATTTTAAGAGATTAATCGAAGAGAAAATTCAGGAATCACTCCGAAGCCAAGCCAAGACTATTGAAGAGGCGGCTTCGATGTTGCCGATTGTTTCGATTGTTGAAGGTTTGCTTTCTTACGCGATGGCTTCTCGGGCTTCGGATATTCATTTGGAGGTTTTAGAGGACGCGACCTTGGTGCGGTACCGAGTTGATGGAATTCTTTTTGAAATTATGAGAATGCCCAAAGTAATACATCCGGCGCTCGTAGCGAGGATAAAAATTTTATCAGGCCTCAAGATTGACGAGCATTATCGGCCGCAGGATGGGCGGTTTCATTATCAAATTGTGACTCAAGTGATTGATGTGCGCGTTTCGATTTTGCCGACTTTTTATGGAGAAAAAATCGTAATGAGGTTGCTCGAAGCGGCTCAGAAGCCACTTTCTTTGGATGAGTTGGGGATGTTGCCGGAAACTGCCAAGGTGGTTACGGAAAACTTAAAAAAATCTTACGGAATGGTTCTTTCTTGCGGACCAACCGGATCCGGGAAAACCACGACGCTTTACGCTTTGATGGATATTTTAAATAAACCGCCGGTCAATATTGTGACGGTTGAAGACCCGATTGAGTACAATATGCGCTATGTAAATCAAACTCAGATTAACGTTCAGGCGGGAATTGCTTTCGCTTCCGGCCTTCGGGCGATTTTGAGGCAAGACCCGAATATTATTATGGTAGGAGAAATTCGAGACGCGGAGACGGCTGGAATCGCGATTCAGGCGGCCTTGACCGGGCACTTGCTTTTATCTTCGCTCCACACGAACGACGCGCCGACGGTAATTCCTCGGTTATTTGATTTAGAAGTTCCGCCATTTTTAGTGGTTTCGGTTTTAAATGTGATTCTAGCCCAACGTTTAGTAAGAAGAATTTGCCAGTCTTGCATCTATTCTTATGAGGCAGACGAAACGATTCATGGGGTGATTCAGAATCAATTAGTAGAGCTGGGCTTGGAGCAATCAAAAGTGAAATTGCCACGTAGTTTCTATCGCGGAAATGGATGCGCTGCTTGCGGTAATACGGGTTATCGTGGACGTTTGGGTATTTTTGAGGTTTTAGAAGTAAATGAAGGATTAAAGAAAATAATTCTCGGTCACGATTTTACTTTAGAGAAATTAAGGATGGCGTCTCGGGAACACGGGATGGGGACGATGTTTGAGGATGGGCTTCGAAAAGTGGAACTCGCGATGACGACAATTGATGAGGTCCTTCGTGTAATTAGGGAATAGCTACGGAATACGAAAAACTGTTTATAAAAACTCATCCGTATATCAGTAATAAATCCGTATTCTGTAGCTGGAGCGCGATATGAATGACGGGAAGTTATGATTTGTTGTATAATTACTGGGTGGTTTGGTCGAGTTATATTTTTTAAGCAGAGCGACTATGCTTTTTCATTATTTAGCAGCCGACAAAGAGGGAAAGGTTCTAGAGGGGAACCTGGAGGTGGATACTTTTAATCAAGCTCTCCAATATTTGGCAGGAAAGGAGCTCCGGCCGATTTCGGTTAAGCCAATAAAAGAGGCAGGGGGAGAACAGGCGCATCACTGGATTTTTGGGAATATCAATATCACCGACAAGATTTTTTTGACGAGGTATTTAGGTTTAATGCTAAAAGTGGGAACGGACTTACTTTCGGCTATTGATATTTTAATTGCCGATTTTGATAAGCCGGCAATGAAAGGTTTTCTTTTGGAGGTGAGGGATAATTTAGGAAGAGGCCAGCCTTTTCATTACGCTTTCGCCAGGTATCCAAAGATTTTTTCTCCGGTTTTTATAAGTTTAGTCAGGGCGGCAGAAACTTCAGGAAATTTGCAGAAAACTTTTGAAGAACTGAGTGTTTCTCTAGAAAGAGAGGCTAATTTGAGAAATACCATTAAGTCGGCGATGATTTACCCGATAATACTTTTAGGGACATCGGTTTTTATTTTCATTTTTCTGATAGCTTTTGCACTGCCTAAAATCGCCAAGATTTTCGGCGACAGTGGCATTAACCCGCCGCTTTTTTCGAAGGTGGTGTTTACGGTAGGTCTTTATGTTAACGCGCACGCTTTTGCTTTTGGCAGTGTTAGTTTATTCGTTGTTGGTTTTAGCCTTTATTTTTTCTGGAAAAATAGGATAGGGCGAAGGATGGCCCAGAGATTTTTTAGCAAGTTGCCGATTATTAAAAATGTTTTTAAAGAATTGGCAGTTCAAAGATTCGCCGCCACCACCAGTTCCTTGATGAAGGCGGGCTTGCCAATTGTCCAAACAATAAACACGGCGGCCGAGACTGTGAATGTGGAAGAATTTAGATTTGCTTTGAAAAGAATTAGCGAAGAAGGTTTGGCTAAGGGTCTTACGGTGAGCGAGGCCTTTAGGCGAGAGGCGGTTTTTCCGAAATTAGTGACTAATCTAATCGCGGTTTCAGAGAAAGCGGGGCATTTGGAGGAGGTGCTTGAAACGCTATCGAATTTCTATGCCTCAAGGGTTGAGGCGGCGATAAAGTCGTTGGTGGCGATTATGGAGCCGGTAATGCTTTTAGGGATGGGACTGGTGGTAGGGTTAGTGGCTCTTTCGATTATAGTGCCAATTTATCAGCTCACATCCCAGTTCTAAAAATGCGTAAAATAAAGCCAATTTTTTCTCGGAAAGGATTTACCATAATTGAACTCTTGATAGTGGTGGCGATAATGGTAATTATGTCGGCTTTGGTTTTACCAAGACTGCTTTCTTCAAATATCCGTAAGGAGTTTGATTCAACAGTTGAAACCATTTTCTATTCTCTCAATCAGGCGCGGGAAAGGGCAATTGCTTGGGAGAAAGGGACGACTTGGGGGGTTTTCTTCGAGAGAAAGGATCCGGCGGCGGGGTGCGCTTCTCAGCCGCATTTTGGAATTTTTTTCACTAATTCCGGCTATGATGAAGCTGAAAAGATTAACTATGTATCATATTTGCCTTTGACGATGGATTTTGATGTAACCTCGACTTGGGGGACGAGCTTAGACCCCAATGATTGTTATAGAATTATTGACTTCAGGGAAGTGACGGGTGAGAGATGGAGCCCGAGCTCTGAGGGATCAGTGCCAACGAGTAGTGTGAAAGTTTATGTAATTAAAAACCCTTCGATTTCTTCAACAATCTCGGTCACTCCCTTGGGGATGGTAAGTTATACCACTTCTTCCGCGCAATAAATTTTTAAAAAATGGAAATTTTTTTAAACAAAAATAGAAAAGGACAGTCGTTACTTGAAGCACTGCTTGCGGTAGCGGTGGGAGTGATTTTGATCGGAGTGATGGTGGTGGTAATCGCGCCGACTTTAAAAATCAACACCGAAACTAATGAGGCCAAGATTGGAGCGACTTTAGGCAGGGAGTTGGTGGAGAATTTGAGGGTAGTGGGAGAGAGAGATTGGCATAATATTGATACTTTAGCTACCGGGACGAGCAATCTTTTTTATGTGACTTCGACCAACACACTACTAGTGGCGACTAGCGGTTTCCAGAATATTACGATAGGAACCACGACTTATACCCGCTATTTCTATATCGAGGATGTTTGTCGAGATAGTAGCGGTAATGTAAGCACTTCGTCTCCATCAGCTACTAGTATTTGCGAGAATTTACCACTCCCAAATTTGAAGAGTGATCCGTCAACTAAGAAAGCGACGGTGGTTTTTAAGTGGCCGCAGAGCGCGACGAATACT
>JBBUBW010000039.1:0-2337 GCA_038058095.1 Patescibacteria group bacterium
CCACTTCATCTAGCACGTAATCTAGAAGTGGTCTCCCTTTTAATTTAACTAAAGCCTTAGGCGTCCTCAAAGTTATCGGCCTCAAACGCTTCCCCAACCCCGCCACCGGCAAAACCAATTTTGTAATTTTATGCATCCCGTTCAATATTCGTCTTATTATACCCAATTACAAAACGATATGCGAAAACGCCCGCCCCGTACTGCCTAGCCGCGGCGCGGGCTAGTATCGGGATATTCTAGTGGCCAACCCCGGTACTAATTTAGGAAATGATTTAGAAAGGCAAAATTCCTAAATTAGTGCCGGGGCTAAATTCCAGCGCTAAAACTTGCCAGTACAAAAATCACAAACACAAAAAGAATCGTAAAATTAGTCAACATCTTCCGGCGGGTCAATGAAAAATTGATATACGCCAAAATAAGTTCTGTTAATGTCACCACCACTAAAAACCCCAACATAGACTGATATATGTAGTTTAACGGCAGAAAAAGCAGAATCCACAAAAGTTGCCACGCGAAAAAAGTAGCTAGTCCCTGAACCACGAACTCCTTCCGCCTTCCAATCCTTTCCTGCTCCTCTGGTGAATCCTTATAATTAGCCAAATGCTTTAGTAACAAGAAAAAAACTAACGCCGTAGCCAGTGACCCAAAAACAACTAACCAGCCAGTCCAATTTTGGAAACCTGAAAAAAAAGTGTGAAGCAACATGAAAAGCAAAATAAAATAAGCCGTCTTATAAACCGCCCTCCTATTAATAAACAAAAGTTCCCTTACTCCTAAAATAATAAAAAACGTCGCTGATCCCAGCGCGATTACCCAAAAACTTTTGGCCAAAAAAAACGGCGAAATCAAAGCCAGAAGCGTCAAAAATGGCGCCAGAAATTTAAGGGGTTTAAAAAATGGCACTAGATAAAGGTAACTCGCCACAATCAAAAACAAACCAAACGGCAAAATCCACCACGCGCCTGCGAAAACCAAGGTCTTAACTATTAAAGACCAGGGAATCAGCTTTAAAATTAACTTTAACCTTGCCTCCATCTTTAAGTTCTCCTCTTATTATTTGATCGGCTAATTTATCAAGAATTACCTTCTGAATCAATCGCTTAAGCGGTCGAGCTCCAAAATCCGGACTGAAACCTTCCTTAGCTAAATACTCCCTCGCCGGCGCATCTAAAGAAATTTGAATTCGGCGCCTGGCTAACCGTTTTTCAATCAACCCCAGCTGGATATCCACTATTTTCTGAATATCTTTTAATTTCAGAGGATTGAATATTGTAATTTCGTCCACCCGATTCAAAAACTCAGGCCGAAAACTCTCCCGGAGCGCCTCCAGTATCTTTCCTTTATAATCATCCACTTGGGCTTGTTTCCCTCCATCTTCTTCTGAACCGAAACCCAAACTCGACATCGCTCGAAGATACTGGCTCCCCACGTTTGAAGTCATAATAATAATCGAATTTCTGAAATTCACCCGTTTTCCCTTGCTGTCAGTGAGTCTCCCATCATCAAGAATTTGAAGCAACAAATTAAACACTTCCGGGTGGGCCTTCTCTATTTCGTCAAATAAAATCAAGCTATAGGGACGATGCCGAATTGCCTCGGTAAGCTGTCCTCCTTCTTCGTGGCCAACATAACCTGGCGGAGATCCGACCAACCTAGACGTAGTGTGTCTCTCCATATATTCTGACATATCAAATCTCAACATAGCCTTCTCGTCATTAAATAAAAATTCAGCCAATGTTCTAGCCAACTCCGTCTTTCCCACTCCGCTCGGCCCCAAAAACATAAACGACCCTAAAGGACGATTCTCATCCGAAAGACCGGCTCGAGCCCGGCGTAAAGCGTTGGATACCGCTTTAATCGCTTCCTCTTGTCCCACTACCCGTCTTCCTAAAACATCCTCCACCTTTATAAGTTTTTCCGCCTCAGACTCGAGAATTCTCCGAATCGGGATCCCGGTCCAACTCGCCACAATCGCCGCCACGTCTTCTTTGTCCACTGAATCCTTAAGAAAATGGCTTTCTTCTTCATTCTTATTGTCTTTCTTTCCCGCTCGGTCGTTTGATTTTTGGGGCCTTTCAAAATGTTCTTTTTCAAATAACTGGAAATCCTTTTGCGCCTGGGGCAACTCTCCGTAAATTATCTGCGCTACCCGCTCCAAATTACCGGATCGCTCCGAAAGCTCCGCCTCTCGTTTTAGATTATCAATTTTCCTTCGCAACTCGTGCAACGTTTCAAAAACCGCCTTCTCGGACTGCCATTTATCAGAAAGCTTGGAGTTTAACTGATGTAATTTTTTTAATTCCTTCTCAATCTCCTTAAGCCGGGGGCTATCCTTCT
>JBBUBW010000040.1:0-12088 GCA_038058095.1 Patescibacteria group bacterium
TTAGGAGACCCTAAAGCTCCGAATACTCTAGTGGAATATGGGGATTACCAATGTCCGTGGTGTGGACGCTTCGCTAATGAAGTTGAGCCACTACTTATAAATACCTACGTTAAAACCGGAAAAGTTAAAGTAATCTACCGTAACTTTCCATTTTTGGGTCCCGAATCTTTCGCCGCCGCGGGAGCCGCTGAATGTGCTAAAAACCAAGGCAAACTTTGGGCTTATCACGACGCCATTTACCGTGAAGAAGATAAAGATAAAGTTGAAAACAATGGTAATCTCAACCAAGACCTATTTGTGAGAATCGCCGCCGAAATTGGCCTCGATAAAACGCAATTTAACACTTGCCTTAGTTCCAATAAATATCAGGACAAAATTAAAGGCGAAGTTGATGCTGCCCGCAAGGTTGGCGTTAACGGCACTCCCGCTCTCTTTCTGAATGGCACGCAAATCGGAGGCTATATCGACTTCCCAACTCTCGACTCTCAAGTTAAAGCTCTCAGTTCTCAAAAATAAATTCTTATCTCTTGTGTTCTCGGTATTTTTGACGCCCTCATCCTTTTGGCTATAATTAGGCCATGTCATTTCTTGATAGAAAAATTCAAACCGCTTTGGGTCTTTGGATTATACTTTCACCTTGGCTCCTCGGTTTTTCCGATGTTTCTCTGATGAAGTGGAGTAACGTATTAATCGGCACTGCGATTTTTTTAATTAATTTCTGGGTAATTTTTGATCACAAATCAGAATCTAATGGCGATGCCCTAAACCCTAAACCCTAAACCGATGCCAGCTATCAAAATTTATACCGCCCCTAATTGTATCTACTGCAGAATGGCCAAGATGTTTTTTGATAAAAATAATCTTGCCTACGAGGATCACGATATTTCTCGCGACCTAAAAACTAAAGAAATGGTTTTTCATATGATCGGCGCGATTGGAGTTCCGGTGATCGATGTCGATGGAGAGATATTCGTTGGCTTTGATCGTGATGGTCTCAAAAAAGTCCTTAATCTTGCGTAATTTAATCTAAAACCTAAAAACTATCACCTAAAACCTATCCTTATTATGTACGAATTAATTATTATCGGTGGCGGGCCCGGAGGAGTAGCTGCCGGCGTCTATGCCGCCCGGAAACGCATTAAGACTGCTCTCGTTACGGAATCTTTCGGCGGCCAGTCTTTGGTTTCGGCTGACGTAAGGAACTGGATTGGTTCTAAATCCATCTCTGGTTTTGATTTAGCTCAAAATTTAGAGAACCATCTTCGCGATCAAGAGGGAATTGATATTTTCGACAGTGAGCGCGTTTCAAAAATTGAAAAATCCGAAAACGGCTTTGTGGTTAAAACCGAATCTGGAAAACAATACGAAACCAAATATATTCTAACCACCGCCGGCTCCAGGCGCAGGCGGTTAAATGTTCTCGGCGAAGATAAGCACGAAGGCAAGGGCTTGGCCTACTGCTCTATTTGCGATGCCCCGCTTTTCGAAGGCCAAGTTGTGGCTGTGATTGGTGGTGGCAACGCCGGCCTCGAAGCCGTTGTTGATCTGCAACCTTTTGCCAAAAAAATCTACCTTTTGGAATATGGCGACTTTCCCAAAGGCGACCCCATCACTTTTGAAAAAATTCAGAAAGACCCCAAATTTGAATTGATTATAAACGCCCAAACTTTGGAAATCTTAGGCGAAGAAAAACTTACCGGCGTCAAATATAAAGATTTAAAAACCAACGAAGAAAAAATTTTGGAAGTTGGCGGTGTTTTTGTGGAAATTGGAATTCTTCCTAACTCCGAAATGATGGGCGACTTGGTCCAAAAAGATAAATTTGGAGATATCGTCGTTGATCACAAAACTCAAAAAACATCAGCCCCCGGCATCTGGGCGGCAGGGGATGTGAGCGATGTTTTATATAAGCAAAACAACATCTCCGCCGGCGATGCCGTGAAAGCGGTGCTCAACATCTACGACAAGCTCAACAAATCCAAGTAGTTCTTGACTTGATTTATCTCTAGGTCTATAGTTTCGGTAGAAGAATTGAAAACCAAAAAACCACTAAAAGGAGAGATCAGTCATGGATATCATTTCGGTTTTATTGATCTTGGCCGGCCTAGTTTCAGCCCATTTTGGAGGTTACCTATTCGGCACCGGTCTTATCGACCAAGAAATATGTGCCGTCGACTTGTTGATGTCTCTCGGACTTCTCGGATGGGGCACGAACCGTCTTTGGAAAAGAACTTTAGGCCTCATTCCTTTCTTCGAACCGTACTGGTTGGAGAAAGGAAGAGTCTACACTCTTCTTGCCGAAGTGTTTGTTCCAAAGAACGGCAAGTGGCTGGTTTCTGTCCTCAAGCCCGATGGTTCAGAGTTCGTTTTCTACTCGAGCAAGTCCCTCAAGCTGATACTGGGAGACAAAACCCAGTTTTCCGTGATCCAGGGTGGTCATGTTGTCCCACTCGACGAAAACACGTGCAGGGCTCCCAGGCCGGATGCCAACAACGCCTCGCCCTCGCCAGCTCTGACCCCCAGCTCCTAGGCGGCTCTCATTTACCAGTACGACAAGGCGCTCCCATCCACGGAGCGCCTTTCCTATTTCTTTCCCTCGCCCCCAAGACTTATTTTTACCTGTCCCGTTTTAAAACTGGAGCGAGTATTTCCACTGGGAGCGAGGCTTTTGTTTTAAAAGAGCTCGCGCAGTCCGCAGCGGGCTTGGTCCCTGAGCTTGTCGAAGGGCCGCCGGGACGAGCGCGCAGGCGGGCTTTAATCGCTGGAATTAAAGAACCGCCGGTCTTTTAAAACAAATAGCCAAGCGTCCCTTGACAGGTAAAACCCGGTCGACTACACTATTAGCACTCCAAGGTCGGGAGTGCTAATAAACCAATATAAAAAAATAACACGCCCCAGTATTCGTATCATTAGCATACATTCGTATATTGGTATCGTGTAAGCAAAGCGTATGAATTTCAAACCCCTATCCAATCATGTTTTTCTTGAGCCTCTCGAGGAAAACAAAACCACCAAGTCCGGTATTGTCATTCCGGATACGGCGGACAAAGAAAAACCCATGCGAGGTAAAGTGCTCGCCATCGGCCCCGGCAAGTTAAATGACAAAGGAGAACGAGTAGTTATGTCAGTCAAGGTCGGCGACATCGTCTTGTTTAAAAAATACGGCCCCGACGAGATCGAAATCGAAAGCAAAAAGTATTTAGTCGGAGACGAAGACGACATCTTAGCAATTATCGAATAACACTATGGCCAAACAAATATTATTTAACGAAGCTGCTCGAACCGAGCTCAAAAAAGGAATCGATAAGCTCGCCGAAGCTGTCCGCATGACTTTAGGTCCTCGCGGCCGCGCGGTGGTTATTGAGAAATCCTATGGCGCCCCGCAAGTTACTTTTGACGGCGTCACTGTAGCTAAAGAAATAGAACTCAAGGGCAAATACGAAAATTTAGGCGCCGAGTTTATTAAGCAAGCCGCCGAAAAAACTAACGACAACGTTGGCGATGGCACCACCACCTCCGTGGTTTTAGCCCACGCCATGATCGACGAAGGTGAAAAAATCATTCGCGAGAAGGGTTTTAACGTCATTCAATTGGCGGACGAGCTTAAATCCGCGAGCAAGGAAGTTCTAAAAAGCCTTGAAAAACAGCGCGAACTCATCAACGACAACAAAAAAATTCAAGAAGTTGCCACCCTCTCCTCTAAGGATGTGGAGATCGGTAAGCTTATCGCCGACGTGATGGAGAAAATCGGCAAAGAAGGCGTGGCCACCATCGAAGACTCAAACACCATCGGCAACTCCCACGACATCGTCAAAGGTATGCAGTTCGATCGTGGCTACATCTCGCCTTATATGATTACCAATCAAGAAAGAATGGAAGCTGAGCTCGAAGATCCATATATTTTGGTAACCGACAAGAAAATTTCTTCTATTAGCGAACTTCTTCCGATTTTGGAAAAAGTGGTGGCTAGCGGCAAAAAAGAATTATTTATTATCGCGGAAGAAGTTGAAGGCGAAGCTTTGGCCACCTTGGTGGTTAACAAGCTCCGAGGCATCTTTAGCGTTTTAGCCGTGAAGGCTCCCGGGTTTGGCGACCGCCGAAAAGAAATGCTTCAGGACATCGCGGTTGTAACCGGCGCTGAGTTTATTTCCGAAGAGCTGGGAAAGAAACTGGAGAATATTGAAATCTCGCATCTCGGCCATGCGCATCGTGTTGTTTCCGACAAAGACAAAACTACCATCGTCGACGGCAAAGGCGATAAGAAAAATATCGATGCCCGCACCGCCCAAATTAAATCTCAAATCCAAAAAACCGAATCCGACTTCGACAAAGAAAAACTTCAGGAACGTTTGGGTAAACTCTCTGGTGGTGTGGCTGTTATCAAAGTTGGCGCTCCGACCGAATCCGCTCAAAAAGAATTGAAGCAAAGAGTTGAAGACGCCGTAGCCGCCACTCGCGCCGCTATGGAAGAGGGAATCGTGCCCGGCGGAGGCATCGCGCTCTTTAACGCCGACCTCTCTGCCTCGAGCGCTTCTTCGCAAAGCAGGCCAATAATAGAAGCTGTTAATCAAATCTTGAAGCGCGCCCTGGAAGCTCCGCTTATCGCTATCATCGACAACAGCGGTGAATCTCACAGCAAGGTAATTCAGGAATTAAGAGCTGAAAAACAAAAAGGTAATCCTTGGCTCGGCTTTAACGCTATGATCAACAAAATCGGCGACCTAAAAGAAGCCGGCATCATTGACCCGCTTAAAGTCACTAAAACCGCTTTTACTAACGCCATCTCGGTAGCCGCTAATTACTTAACCATCGGCGCCGCTATCGCCACTCTCCCTGAAAAGAAAGATAACCCAATGGGCGGCGGTATGCCCGGAGGTATGGGTGGAATGGGCATGGGCGATATGGATATGTAAATTGCAGAAAATCAGAACGTAGCCAAAAACCCGCTAGGAAGCGGGTTTTTGATTCCTGTTTTTGAATCACGCTATAATATAACTAATCTATGCCAAAAAAAATTACTATATTAATCATCGCTGTCGCAGTCATTGTTGGTGGAACGTATTACCTTATCCATAAAAATTCTCAATCCCGAGAAGCCGCCCGCAAATTAGAACTCGGTGTTAGCTTGCCGAGCGAAAACGGACTAAAAACTTATCGCAACGATGGGCTCGGCATCGAATTCAAATATCCCGCGAGCTGGCCGGATTTAACTATTAGAAGACAAAGCGAAGATCAAAGTCTGGCTTCGTATCGAGGAACCCAAATATCAGCTTCTTGCAGCAGTCCCAACTGCGCCTTCAACCTGCTCGCCTACACTCCTGATTATGTTTTTATGGGTATGGATAGCGGCGGCGAAATTTCCTACCTCGGTTTGGATATCGAGTCCAGACGCCTAGTATGCTCTTATTACTCTCTTGCTAAAGATTGTAAAAGTTTCGAGATTCAGGGAAGAAAAGCTGTCGTCGCTTATCAGGATTATGCCGTTGCCGGCGTCTCTCATCGTGTGAGCAAGATTTTTTTGATAGAAAATTCAAACCACAAATTCGCCGGCATAGTTTTAGAAGCGAAGTTACATAGCCTCGACCGGCAGTCCGCGGTTAATAAAACCGAAAACGCAGCTTACGCAAAATACGCCAAAGAAAAACTATCCCGTAACGATTTAAGCGCGGAAGATAAAAATATGCTCAAATCTTTTGGCGGTATCGTCTCCTCACTAAAATTCCTCAACTAAAATCCGCAACGAAAAACTGGCGGTTTAATATAGTAAGCGCCTGGGGTATTTTGGAACAATATGCTATAATAATCTTAAGTCGTTATAATTAATTATTAATAAAAAAATGGATAAATTCATTCAGTGGTTGAATGTGTATTTCGGCGAGAAGGCGCCGAAAATGCCAGTGGGGTTAAAGGATTTTATCGTAAAAGTCGCGCCGTGGCTTTCAGTTATTGGCCTTGTATTTTCACTACCAGCAATTCTTGCCCTGATTGGCGTTGCTAGTTTTATCCCGGCGGGATACGGAATGTACTTAGATAATTCTACAATTGTGGTAATTTTTGCGATTGCGAGCGTGGTTCTCTACGCCTTGGCTATCCCCGGTCTATTTAAAAAAACAATAGCTGGCTGGAACTTTGTCTTCTATGCCCTGCTTGTTAACTTACTTCAAAGTTTAGTGATGGGTAATATTGTGAATTTCATCATTGGCGCTCTCCTCGGATTCTGGATTTTATTCCAAATTCGTTCGTACTACAGCGGCGGAGCAACATCTTCCGGTCCAACAATGCCAGTTAAGTAAGAACTTTAAATATGTTTTCTTCTAAAACCGCCCGGAGGCGGTTTTAGTTTTAGCGTGATTTGTAAAAAGTAATCTATTGGCATCTATTCCAAATTTCCATTATTCTAGATAAGTAATGGAATCTTCTTGGCAACCCTATAAACCCGCCTTCCCCGGCGAAAACTGGGATGAACGCGACCTTAATTACTTAGAACCCTTTTGCTCCAACCCTAAAGGCTTGATTTCGGTTTTAACTAATCTCCCTCCGGAAATAGCTGGCGCTCTTTGCTCCCGCGCCTCCCGTGCTCAAAACTCGCTTTTCCGCGTTCTCCTCAAAGAATATCTCTATCCGATTTTAGACGGCGAAGATAAAGTCCTTGCCCAAGAGCTCGAAGAAACCGTTGAATTTTTCAAACATCACGGCTTCAAAAATATTCTAAACAATCAGCGCGCCCAGTCCTTCTATGCTAAATGGCTCTCGCAATACGGCGATGACTCCATCGCTCAACTAACTGGCACTCATGTAGTTTTTTGGGGCATCTCGCAAGTGGCGATGAAATTCTTAGAGGATCGCCGCATCGGGCTTGAACCCATCGAAAAATCCACCCGCTATGTAAACTTCGGCAACAAAATCGCCGGCAACTATTTATACTACACATCCGTTCCCGATCTGGAAAAATTAGGTTTGACGAGTGAATATAAAAAAACTCTGGATACTCTCTTTGACACCTACGTCGAAATCCTACCTCCACTTTTAGAATGGCTAAAGAAAAATTTTGACGATAAAGAATCTATTTTAGAAAAAAAAGCTTTTGACACTTTGCGCGGGCTTCTGCCAATGGCGACTTTAGGTCAAGTTGCTTTCCGAGGCAATGCCCAAGCTTTTGAATATCTCCTATCCCGCACTTTGAAACACCCGCTCGGCGAACTCCGCTGGATTGCCAACACCCTCAAAACCGAACTCGACAAAGAAATCCCGTCTTTACTTCTGCGTCTTTCCGAAGAAAACTCTCAAGGTTATCAGGAATATTTAGTAAATCGCGGCCAGAAAGTTCACGCCCATCTCACGAAGAAACAAGCGGAGCGCAGCCCCGTGCCAACTCGCGATAGCGATTTGGCGGCGGGGTACCAAGACTTGATAGATCGTTCTGGCGTGGATGTTCGTCTTGTCGAATTCGACCTCGACGCCGAAAACAAAATCATCACCTCCATCATTTTCCCCGAAATTCACGAATCCTACGAAAAGATTTTCGATAAAGTCAGGAAAATGTCGCCTGCCGAAAAAGAAGAAATTCTCGAAGCCTACACCGGCGGCCGCAAAGCCCGCTGGTACAAAGTTGGCCGGCCTCTCGAGAATTCTTATCTGAAATTCGAAATCGTTATGGACATTGGCGCCTATCGCGACGTCCACCGCCATCGCATTATGACCCAAGATCGCCAGCGCTTTTCGTGCCACCACGGCTATACTATTCCCAAAGAAATCCAAGAATTAGGATTTGCCGGGAAATTTGAAAGCGCCCTAAACCAAGCCAAAATTCTTTTTGATAAAATCGAACTACACGACCCCGAACTTGCCCAATACGTAGTTCCGCTCGCGTACCGCATCCGGTTTTACCAATGGCAAAACTTCCGCCAGTTTTTCTGGGAAACCGAACTTCGCACCATCTCCCAAGGCCACCCCGACTACCGCTACATCGAACAGGAAAAATACAAACTCGTAAAAGAAAAATTCCCGACCCTTGCCAAATATATGTTCGTCGATATGGCTGATTACGCCATAGCAAGACGTGGCACCGAAGAAGGCATCAAGAAAAAAGAGGAAAGCCTTATCGAAAAACTTAGAACAAAAAGAGATTGACCTACCCGGAATTACGGCGTAGGATTTTATCAGAATACTGAAAACTAAAAACCCCCAAGCACGGAGAGTGGATAATGAAATCAGATTACTGGGTCTATGGAGTGGGACTAGCAGCTATCTTGCTGTACTTTCTTATTCTGAAAATAAAGAAAAGATTATAAGTAACCAACCGGCAGGTCTTTTTTCCACCCCGAACCGAACTTCAGCAGGGAGGATACATGGGTGAAATCGTTGGGATAATCGCCATAGGCATATTAGTCGCGATATCTTATGCGAATACTGCCATATGCGCCTATTTTTTTGTCACCGGACTAGGCGAACCAAAAAAACCAGTGCCAAGACGTCTAGCGGTCTAACAATACGTTCAATCTTGAAGCGCAACACCACGCGCTTAATAACCCCCGCGACTAGAACCTTAGTCGCGGGGGTTTCTTTTTTATCTTAAAACCGTTATAATACAGGAAACAAAAAGTCGACTTCGCGTTAGCATTTAACGTCTAACGTCTTACATCTAACATAAGATGACATATTTATTAGTAGTTCTAGCACTGATCGTTATCTGGTTTATTTTCGCCTACAACGGCTTCGTACGGTTGAATAACCGCGTCAAAGAGGCTTGGTCGGACATCGAAGTTCAGCTAAAACGCCGGTATGACTTAATTCCAAACATAATGGAATCGGTAAAAGGGTACGCCACGCACGAAAAAGGAGTATTTGAAAAGGTCACTGAAGCCCGCACTCGAGCCATGAATGCCGATACTAAGGGAGACCCGAAAGAAATTGCCCAAGCTGAAAATATGCTAGCCGGCGCCCTCAAAACTCTCTTTGCTGTTTCTGAAAACTATCCTACCCTCCGTGCCACCGAAAACTTCCAGAAACTCCAGCAAGAGCTTTCAGACACCGAAGATAAAATCCAGGCTGCGAGAAGGTTCTACAATGGGAACGTCCGCGACTTCAACACTAAAGTGGAAACTTTCCCGTCCAACCTCGTCGCCAACCTTTTCCACTTCGCGTCTAAAGAATTCTTCGACATCGACGAAAAAGGTCCAGAAGGCCAACCCGTGCAGGTTAAATTTTAAATCAATATGCTTGATCTTGATGCCGTAACCACCGCCTTTATCCGAACTATTGTTTCCTTGAATCCAATTTTAGTGATATTCGTTGGTGTATTAACCTATCTTGACTCGAGTCGACTAAGGAAAAAAGGGATAAATATATCTCCTAGCCTCGCTACTATTTTAGTTTTAGTATCTAGTTACATCATAACCGGTATTTTTGAAAACTCATCATTGAATCGAGGAATATCAATACTCGATAACTTATCTCCGCTTATAGCGTCAGTTCTTTCGTTCATATTACCCGTACTAATTTATCTGATTTTCAGGTTCTATATATCTAATAGAAAAAGCAATGAAATGCCAATACCCAAATCCAGGTCAAAATGGTTGGTATGGATAATGATTCTTATAATAGTCATACCCTTAGTAGGTCTTATAATAGGAGCTTTAGCTTTTAGTTCTATGTCGACATGGTAGAATAGTACGTAGGTACAAACCTATGTGTCTGGACATGGACGCAACCCCGCCAACATCCCTATTTTATGATCCACTCTTCCTTTATTGTTAGAGCATTTTCTGATTTTTAAATGGCCACTCTCTACACCTACAAAAGCGCCAACATAAGAAAAACCTACCTGCTTTTCACCCTATTCTTCATCGTCATCATTGGGCTAGGTTACATCTTCTCGCAGGCCTACGGCAGTCCTAACATCCTTTACTTCGCTGTTATCTTCTCTTGTTTTATGAGTTTTTTGAGCTACTGGCAATCCGATAAAATCGTTCTCGCGATGTCGCATGCCAAGCCCATCGAAAAAAAAGATAACCCCGAGCTTTATAATATCGTCGAGAATTTAGCCATTACCGCCGGTCTCCCCACTCCCAAAATTTACATCGCTCCCGAAATGGCTCCAAACGCTTTCGCCACCGGCCGCGACGCGAAGCACGCCGTCGTCTGCGTCACTCAAGGCATTCTCGAGCGGCTGAACAAAAAGGAACTCGAAGGCGTTTTGGCTCACGAGCTTTCCCATATCGGCAACCGCGATATGCTCGTCAATACCGTCGCTGTTATTTTAGTTGGTTTTATTTCGCTTTTAGCTAATTTTTTTATGCGCTCAATGATATTCGGCGGCCGTAGCCGCGACGATAATAACAAGAGCGGCGGCATCTTTATTTTAATCGGCATCGCGCTTTCAATTCTCGCGCCTATTGCCGCCACTCTGATGCAGCTCGCCATTTCTCGCCGGCGTGAATTTCTGGCGGACACTTCCGGCGCTCTTTTAACTCGCTACCCCGAAGGTCTTGCCAGCGCGCTTGAAAAAATCTCTCGCGATCCAACGCCGATGCGCTTTGCTCAATCCACCACCGCCCATCTCTGGCTCACCGACCCGATGAAAAACCAAAAGAAAACTCCCTTTTTCGCAAAATTATTCATGACTCATCCTCCAATCGAAGAAAGAATAAAACTCCTCCGCGGGATGAGTGTTTGATTTCCAATATTTATTAGTATAAGATTAAAAAACAATGCGGCAATTTACTGCGATTTATAAAAAAAGCGGCAAGTGGTATCTCGGCTGGATTGAGGAAATTCCCGGTGTAAATACCCAAGGCAAAACCTTAAAAGAAACGAAAGAAAACCTAAAAGAAGCGCTGGCTTTAGTTTTGGAAACTAGCCGGCTTTTAACCAAAAAAGATAATCGCGGCAAGCTAATCAGAGAGTCCTTGACTGTTGCTGTCTAAAATCCAGTCAAATGAAACGCCGTGATTTATTGAATTATATTTATAAAAACGGCTGTGTGTTTATTCGAGAAGGCGCGAGACATAGCGTCTTTTTTAATCCCGCCACAAAAAGAATCTCTACAATCCCTCGCCACGCAGAAATCAATAATTTTTTAGCCAAAAAAATTTGTCGGGATTTGGGAGTCTCGGAAATTAATAAAAAATAATGAACTATAAATTTGGCAAGACTATTGTAATTAGCTTGGGAGGATCAATTATATATCCAGAAAGTATAGATATAATTTTTCTCAAAAAATTTAATAAATTTATAAGAAAATTCATCAAGCGGGATTATAAGTTTGTTATCGTCACTGGTGGTGGCAAACCCGCTCGCATTTTTCAAGAGGCCGCGGCAGAAATCTCTAGAATCAGCAATGACGACAAAGACTGGATAGGCATTCACACCACCCGCTTAAACGCTCAGCTACTCCGTACTATCTTTAAAGACGTCGCCGATCCCGAAATCATAGATGCTAAGGAAAAATCAATTGAAAGGGCGAAAACGAAAAAAACGAGCGTAGCGAAGCCCCGTATCAACGCGAATCTTTGGTACGGGGTCACTATCGGTTCCGGTTGGCGACCTGGCTGGTCAACCGACTATATCGCCGCTTCCATTGCCGCTGATTTCGGCGTTAAAGAATTCATAAACGCCGGCAAGCCCGCCTACGTTTTCGAAAAAGATCCCAAGAAATTTCCCAAAGCCAAAAAATTTGAAAAACTTTCTTGGGGTGAATATAGAAAATTAATTCCATCGAAATGGATTCCCGGTTTTAACTCTCCAGTTGACCCTATTGCCGCCAAACTTTGCCAAAAAGAAAAAATGGCGGCTATCGTGATAAATGGCAAGGATCTAAGGAATTTTGGGAATCTTTTAGATGGCAAGAACTTTAAAGGCACTATCGTTTCCTGAGAGCTTTACAAATAAATATTGATTTAATAATATCTACCTAGAGAATTCCATTTCTAGCGGGAGAGCGAGTTCCAGCGGCAAACTCCTCAGCCCGCATCGGGGAGGGTTTGCAGAAAGCGCCCTCCCTCGATTTATTAATTACAAGTAAAACGGAGGGTTCGCATAGCGGTCTAGTGCGCACGCTTGGAAAGCGTGTGTGGGGAAACCCACCGAG
>JBBUBW010000041.1:0-2006 GCA_038058095.1 Patescibacteria group bacterium
TTTCGCCGCCTGTGGGCGGCGAGGAAAAGCCCCCCAAAAATTTGACGCTTCGCCGTGTTCTTTGACAATTTCAAGTTTTTAGCGAACGAAATTCGTTAGTAAAATCTTATCAGATTTTACCTTCTAGGGCAAATTCCGGAAAGAAAAAGGGGTTCTAATTCCCAAAGGAATCAGAACCCCATAGCGATGGCTTTAGCGCCAATATCTTTTCGGCACTGCATACCTCTGAATGTAATGTAACGAATTGCTTCGTACGCTCGGCCAAGCGTTTCTTGAAGAGTCTCGCCAATGGCCGTTACTCCAAGTACTCGTCCGCTGGAAGTCCGAAGTTGGTTAGTATACATCGTACCAGCATGGAAAACAACAACACCTGGGACTTTCTCCGCCTCGCTAATGCCGAAAATCGGAATTTTCTTTCGGTACTTTCCCGGATACCCGGCAGAAGCAAGAACAACGCAGACGGAGAAACCCGATTGCCACTCAATTGTGAGTTCGCTGAGTTTACCATCAACGCAAGCGTCAAGAATATCAAGCAAATCCGTCTTAAGGAGTCGCATATAACTTTGCGTTTCTGGGTCACCGAATCTTGCGTTGAATTCAAGCACTTTCGGACCAGTTGGCGTAATCTTTAATCCAGGATATAGGCAACCGGCAAAGGGTGTCCCACGTTCAGCAAGTGCTTCAAGCGTTGGTTTAACAATCTGTTGTTCTATCTCTCGTAACATTTCGGGAGTAACCCACGGCACAGGAGCGATTGTCCCCATCCCACCAGTATTTTTGCCCTTGTCGCCGTCGTAAATTGGTTTGTGGTCTTGCGCTGTTGGCAAAAGAATTGATGTTTTACCATCACAGAAAGCGTGGATCGAAATTTCCTGTCCTTCTAGAAATTCCTCAACTATTACTTCGTTCCCGGCATCCTTATGGATGCGCTTAAGCATAATTTCCACCAAAGCTTCTTTTGCTTCGGGAAGTGTTTTGCAAGGATACACTCCTTTACCAAGTGCTAATCCTCTTGCTTTTACAACAACCGGCACGCCGTGTTTGCGGATGTAATCTAACGCTCTTTCATACTTTCGGAAAATTTGGAATGGTGCAGTGGGAATGTTCCTGTCGCACATTAGCCGTTTCGCAAATGCCTTAGACCATTCAATCTTTGCCGCGGCACGAGTTGGTCCGAAAATCCGTAAACCTCGAGACTGGAAAAGATCAACTACACCAAGAGCGAGCGGATCATCTGGACCGACTACTGTAAGGTCGATTGATTTTTCCTCGGCGAACCGAACAAAACCTCTGATGTCTGTGGCTTCAATCGCGATATTTTTTGCTAAATTGCGAGTACCGCCGTTTCCGGGCGCAACGTATAATTTGCTAACGCGAGGCGATTGTGCGAGCTTCCATGCAAGTGCATGTTCTCTACCGCCGCTACCGATAATCAAAACTTTGCTAGCCATATTTACACCTCCTTTTTTCAAAGTACAGATTGGTTTTTTAACCATATCTCTAACTTAATTATACCTAAAAAATAAAAAATCCGAAACTGATTCGGGATAACTTATGAAAAATTTTCTTTTACAAAATGTGGTTTTCCGAGCCGATATTTTTCCGGTTCTTTGGCAGTTTTTGAAGAACGCGGCGAAGCGTCAAATTTTTGGGGGGCTTTTCCTCGCCGCCCACAGGCGGCGAAAAAATCGTCCGAGCTAATTTAAGAATAGTCCACCATTTCGGATAAGTCAAGGTTTCCGCCTCGCCGCTTCGCGGCTCGGCGGCCAAATCGAACGGGAATTTGAAAGAAAAAATCAATTTTTGGTTTTATCGGTAAAAGAAAATTTTTCATTCTTAATATAAACCTATGAAATACATAATCTATGCCCGAAAATCTACCGAGGACGAGGACCATCAAATTCTTTCCATTGAATCGCAACTCGCCGAATTGCGAGAATTTGCCGCCAAGGAAAAACTTGAAATTGTCGCCTCGCTCTGCGAGGCAAAAACTGCCAAAGAACCCG
>JBBUBW010000042.1:0-26632 GCA_038058095.1 Patescibacteria group bacterium
ATATTGCCATTTCCCCATCCTAGAGGAAACCGCCATATGTGTGTGCACATTACCTCCGCTATTTGACATCCTCAAACACTATATTTGAAAGGACGGTGTTTCTTGATTACCCAAGACATTCTTTTCCCTCGTCTCGCCGAGCTGGTGAGAGGGATGTATGAGCAAAATCCGGATGCGAGGAGACATGGTTCGTTCGAAGAACACGACTTCGTTGTTGGAAGCTTTGCTTCTATCATTGCTCCCGATCCAAAAACTGGACTCCTTGGAGTCGCTGCCGGATACTGTCATAGCATCGATCATCTTGTCGGAGGGAGCCTCGACAACTTTGATGTCGAAAGCCCAGCGAATCTCCGTAAGGTAGCAGCCACTCCCGAAGAATTGGAATGTTGCTTACGTCAACTCCTCGCGGATTCAAGGGAACTATCCGAAGAAAATCAAGAAGAAGTGGCTCAGGCGGTTCTCAATCATGAAGGGACTAATGAACAAATCGATTTACTCCCGCATCACCTCGTAGCGCAGACGTTGGTCGAAGCCGACCGTCTTGCCAACATGACGGCCACGATTCTAATGCGGGGCGCGCGGTTCAGCTCGCATTTACCTCTAGTTGATCTGGTCAACTTTGAGAATGACCTTGAGGCTAACTATCGCAATCCCAAGTCTGTTCTTTGGGACGTGGCCAACTGCGCAAGCTGGGGAGACCGAGAGGGACCTTACGCGCTTCGTCTTCCGAAGGCGAGAGAGTTGGGCGCCAAGTACGCAGCGCGCCTGCGGCAGATAATCGCGTGGATTCGCGAAGACTACGCGGACGCAGGGCTCGTTTCGCATCCAAAGCTCTAAAAAGAGCAATACAAAAACCACGGCCTGGGATAGTAATCCTAGGCCGTGGTTTTATTTGAAGTTGAAACATACGGGTGTTAGAATGAAATCCATGAAAATCAATCTCCAGCCCGTTATCGACTTTGGGAAAATGCCCATTGCCAATGCTTTTTTGACCGAAGATCAGTTTAAAGATGAATTTTTTTACAATATGGTTTTAGGCTATGATCCAGAAACGCATGCTATCGGGCTCGTCAACACCGTTCCGCCGGAAAAGATGTTTCACGATCACTACGCCTTCTTCTCCTCGACTTCAAAAGGCATGCAGAAGCATTTTAAAGAAACCGCCCAAAAGCTTTTGCCTTATGCCGGAAAGGGGATTGTAGTTGAAGTCGGTTCCAACGACGGTATCATGCTTGAGGCATGGAAAGAATTTGGTGTCAAAGCCATCGGCGTTGAACCTTCAGCTAACGTGGCAAAAATTTCAAAATCCCACGGACATGAGGTTTTAGTTGAATTTATGACGCCGAAAACAGTGGACATTATTCTATCCCAAGGGAAAGTTTCACTCGTATATGGCGCCAACGTTTCGTGTCACATCGAAAAATTTTATGAATATCTCGAGTGTGTCACTAGACTTATCGGGGAAGAAGGAGTTTTCGTTTTTGAAGACCCATACTTTATGGATATCGTCGAAAAAACTTCCTATGACCAAATTTACGACGAGCACGTTTGGTATTTCACAATCTCCTTTATCAATAAAATCCTCAAACCGCTTAGGTTTCATGTTTTTGACTGCGAACACATTGAAGTTCACGGCGGCGAGCTTAGAATGTATGTCGGCCACATAGACACTCACCCCGAAAAACCCGTCGTCAAAGAGTGGTTGGTCAAAGAAGCTAATCTCCCCGCCAAACTTGAAACGTTAAAAAATAATGTTGTCCAATCAAAAATCAAATTAGTTGAAATTCTTGAAAACCTAAAAAGGGAAGGAAAAAAAATTGTCGGCTTTGGCGCCACTTCTAAAGCCACCACCGTTTTCAATTATTGCGGCATCGGGCCTGATCTTATTCCGTTCGTCACCGACACCACCCCCATAAAACAAGGTAAATATTATCCCGGCGTGCACATCCCAGTTGTTCCTCAGGACATCTTCGAAGCTGGCAAAACCGACCCGTCAAAATTTATCGATTATGCCTTCCTCGGCGCTTGGAACCATTTCAAGGAGATCGACCAATATCAATCATGGTTTAAGCGGGCAGGAGGCAAATGGATAACACACGTTCCTATGCCGAGGATTATTGATTAAAAAACGATGAATAAAATACTTTTAACCGGTGGGTCCGGTCTTCTCGGAAAAGAGATAATCAAGCTCGATTCTTTGCTCATCGCGCCGATGCACGCCGAGATGGATATTTTGGATATAGAATCTGTCGAGCGCGCAATCGCGAAATACAATCCGGATATAATCTTGCATCTTGCGGCGGCGACCAAACCTCCGAAGCACGAAAAAGATCCGAGCGTGGGGCTTCGCGTAAACATCATCGGAACCGCGAACCTGGCACTTCTTGCCAACAAGTTCGGCAAGCGGCTGATCTACACCTCTACGGATTATCTCTACGCAGGGCCTGGGCCACACAAAGAAACGGAAGCAGTTTCCCCCCCGTACAAATTTGCCTGGTCAAAACTTGGTGGGGAAGCGGCGGTGCTTTTACTGCAAAACTCTCTTGTACTTCGCTTAAGTTTCGGGCCCGTGCCGTTCCCCTGGGATAAAGTTTACGAAAACCAGTGGAATTCGAAGCTCTACGCCGACGAGATGGCGCCACTGGTTCTTTTGGCGGCAAAATCCTCGGCAACGGGCATCATGAACATCGGTGGTCCGAGAACAACGCTTGAAGCGTACGCCAAGCGGACGCGTCCCGATATAGAAACGGTATCGAAACCGGACTGGGTTCCCGCGGATACGTCACTAGATCTTACAAAAATGAAAATAATTCTTGGCATTGATGACGAATCGAAACTTTTAAAACACCAATGAAGGTAAAATTTCACGACCTTTCTGGGCCGACGCAGCAAATCAAAAAGGAATTTTTGGAACGTCTAGAAGTATTTCTCGACAGGGCCAATTTTATTCTAACCGACGAAGTCTTGGAATTCGAGAAAGCGTGGGCAAAATACATTGGTACGGAGCACTGCGTTGGCGTTTCGAATGGCGCCGATGCCCTGTGGCTTGCACTCACCGCTCTCGGCGTGCGGTCGGGAGATGAAGTTATCACGCAGGCAAACGCTTACAATGCTACTGCGGCGTCCATTCTCCGCGTGGGGGCCACTCCTCGTTTTGTGGATATCGATCCCAAAACGCTTTTGATAAATACGGCCGAGATTGAGCGCTGTATCACGCCAAAGACGCGCGCAATTCTGCCGGTGCATCTTTACGGCCAGGCGTCTGATATGAGCTCGATCACCGAGATCGCAAAAAAACACAAGTTAGTTGTCATTGAAGATTGCGCGCAGGCGCATGGCGCCGAGTGGAACGGGAAAAAAGCAGGGGCATGGGGGGATGCGGCGGCCTGGAGTTTTTATCCGACGAAGAACCTCGGCGCTTTTGGCGATGCCGGAGTCGTTACTACCTCGAATGCGCAGGTAAGAGATGAGATCCGCATGCTTCGCAATTTAGGCCAAGAATCAAAGAACAATCACATGCGCTTGGGCTACAATATGCGACTAGATCCGATTCAGGCCATCGTCCTATCGCTTAAACTCCCATATCTTGAGGATTGGACAAAAAAACGCCAAATTGCTGCGTCCCGTTATGATGAATTGATCAATAAGGCCGGGCTTCCGGTGGAATATGTTCATTGCGACCCTCGCGCCACGCATGTGTATCACCTATATCCAGTAAAAATTTTGAGTTTCGATCGTGACAAAGTTCGCGAAGAACTTGACAAAAAAGAGATCGATACCGAGATCCATTATCCAACGCTTGTCATGGATCAGCCGTTTTATCCTAAAGATCTGCCGCGAGACGAATGTCCCATCGCCCGCGATACGGCGCGCTCCCTCCTTTCTCTTCCGCTTCACGAGAATATTACACGAGAAGAACAGCAGTATGTCATTGACTCCTTGAGATCAATCCTCTCCTAAGAACCATCGGCAATTTTTTCTATACTTTAATAAGTATTTTATTCTAATAGCTTTTCCCTTTCTCCTTTTATACAAAGCAGATCTCTTCCAATGGCTTGTTTTAAGTCTGTAATTTTTATCATTTCGTTTTTATGCAGATGCAAGCTATAAATTGTAAATCCATTTGATTGCAAAAGCGCAAAATCTTGTTTTGGGTCATAACCGGAACTTCTTACTGCGGCAGGAGTGTACTCTATAGATAAAATTAGAGAGTCTTTTTTCAAAGTAGATTTCATTCCCTCACTTTTATAAAATCAACCTTCCTTCTTAAATAATTATTAATAAAATCATCTAACGAAACTGTATCAATTTTAATAGATAAACCCTTCTAATATTTTTCATCTTCTACTAAACTACCAGAATTATCATTAAAAGGAAAATAAAAATTTCTGTCACTATTTTCGGTTGATTCTGCTACTCCTTTCTTTATCGCCTTAACGTTTGAATATTTGTTCGCGGCAATATTTTTTTCCAGTAGAGCAAAATTAGTTGGGTCTGGTTCAAACGCAACAACTTTGCCTGCGTCGCCAACAAGACGCGCCATTGTGAGCGTGTGGTATCCGATGTGCGCGCCGACATCCAATACTACATCTCTAAAACGGATTAGTTTCTTGAAAATCTCTGTTTCGTAGGATTCGTACGATCCTCTAACGGAAAGTTCAAGGCGATCTTGATCGTCAAGAAAAAGTATATGTTTATCAATAATAACAAAAGGAGGAATAGTATGCTTAAGATACCTCAATAATTTCTCTTTCAGAGATCGTATAAGCGGCAAACTAGAAAACCCTCTTCCACGAAAAATTTTTGAGCTTAGTCCATAACACCAAGCAATCAGTTTTTGTGACCTCTCTCTCTCTCTTATCTGAAACTAAGTTGTGCATAATAATATGAGTATTATAGTGGAATTTCTATGTGATATCAACCGGGAATTCCCGATTCTTTTTCAACATCAGCATTGATGCGTGCACGAGTGAGTCAAAAGTTCCTGCATCTATCCAATCTCCTTTGACGATATCATATCTAGCCAGCCCATTTTTGACGTAATAATTGTTAACGTCAGTGATTTCTAACTCTCCACGCTCTGAAGGCTTGAGAGTTTTCACAATCGCAAACACGTCGGAATCATAAAGATATAGGCCGGTAACAGCTAGATTTGAAAGCGGGCTCTTCGGCTTTTCAATAATAGAGGTGATTCGTGCCTGATGCACTTCAGCTATGCCGAAACGTTCAGGGTCAGGAACTTCTTTAAGGAACAATCTAGCTCCGCCATCTTTCGCGAATGCCGCTACGCCGCTTTTGATTTGCTCGTGGTTCGTGAAAATATTATCGCCAAGCATAACAGCGATCTTTGCTCCGTTGGCAAATTTTTCTGCAAGGGCAAGCGCGTGCGCAATACCCTTCGGACCGTTCTGTGCGGCATAGGTTATCCTAAGGTTAAATTCTGACCCGCTCCCCAAAAGCTTCTTAAAGTTTGGCAGATCCTCTTTGTTAGAAGTCAATAAAATTTCTTTTATACCGGCGTTTCTCATCGCAAGCAGAGGATAATAAATCAGCGGTTTGTCGTAAACAGGAAGAAGATGTTTATTAATAAGATGCGTGAAAGGCCTCAGTCGAGTACCTTGGCCACCAGCGAGAATAACTCCTTTGATCATAATATTGGTTTAATTCTCCTTTCCTGAAATCCCTAATATTTTCCTATAAATATGTCCATTAACCCCCCCCGTTCTTCTCATGGAGCTTTGAACCCAATCTCGATTATTTCTATACCATAACACTGTTTTTGGCAAGTATACTCTGAGTTTACGCGTTGCCCTCCAGCCAAGCTTTTTAAGTTTAGAGGCATCGAGGGTATAGCGTTCGTCATGTCCCGGACGATCAGTAACATGCGTTATAAGCGACAAAGGTTTTTTGAGCGTTTCAAGGATCCGTTCTGTTGTTTCAAGATTTGATAGTTCTTCATCCGACGTCACGCAATAATTTTCACCAGCCACTCCTTTCTGGAGAAGCGTTACAATCGCCGAGGAGCAATCATCAACATGCAGCCACGAGCGAACATGTTTTCCATGACCATACACTGGGAGTGGTAAATTCTGAAGAGCCCTTGTTGTAAAAAACGGTATCAATTTCTCGGGAAGTTGTCGAGGGCCATAGTTATTGGCGGGATGTATAATAATAATAGGGAGATACCATGTTTGAATGAATGAGCGAACCAACATATCAGCAGCGGCTTTCGACGCTGCGTATGGCGAATTCGGGAAATATGGAGAATCTTCTCGGAATCTGCGTTTGGATTTCAAAGGCAGCGATCCAAATACTTCGTCAGTTGATACGTGAATAAAAAGTTTGATATTTGGTGATTTATGTATTGCCTGAAGGAGCGAGTGCGTACCGAGAACGTTTGAAACTATAAAACTTTTGCTTGATTTGTGAATGGATCGGTCAACATGGGTTTCTGCCGCAAAATGAACGACATAGTCTACCCGCTGGAATAGCTTCGTCATTAACCTCGTCTCGTTAATATCGGCCCCAATTAAGGAGACGCGACTTTTAGGCAATCCGTCGAGATTATGTTTATTCCCGGCGTAAGATAAATTGTCGACGACAGTGATCTTGCTTTCGAGGGTTTTTGAGAGGAGGTACCGTATAAAATTCGAACCTATGAAACCAGCTCCGCCCGTAACAAGAAATCGGGCATTTTTTAAATTTCGTTTTGGCATCTTATTTTGCGCAACATCAATTCACTATACTCTTTTTGAGGCATTCGCAGATATCTAACGCCGCTGATTTTTAGGTGATACACTCATTGCTTAGCACCCATAATTACCCTATGATACAATAGTTTTATGCAATACACTAATCCCAATATCGAGTGCTTCCCTTTTTATAAGAGCAATGACTTAGGAAAAACGCTTTATGATGTGGTGTTGAAATATAAGCCAAAAAAGATCATAGAATTCGGGCCTCTGAATGGTTATACGACAGTGGCTATGGCTATGGCACTTGATGAACTAAAAACCGGCAAAATAATATCTTATGATTTATTTGAAGATTATCAGTATAAGCACTCAACAATAAAAAATACCCAGAAAAATATAGATTCTTATGGCTTATCGCGATACGTCAAACTAAAGAAAAAAGACTTTAATGAATGGTTAAAGAATCCCGAAGATTTCGATTTGTTATATATCGATTTATCTAACACCGGCGAGATCATCGAAAAATTTTATGGAGCGGTTAAGAATCAAATAGATAATGGCTCAATTGTCGTTTTTGAGGGCGGCTCCGAAGAACGAGACAATGTGGAATGGATGAATAAGTATAATAAGAAAAAGGTTGGCGGCACCAAAGTTCCATACAAGGTTATTAATTGGAAGTTCCCATCACTATCGATGATCGTGAAAAAGTGAAAAACTTGTCGTATAAAAGAATTTTAAAAATAACAAAAAATGAAAAGGGTATATAGCTTCCTTCGATGTTTTTTACGCGGAAAGGGATTGTCAAAATACAAGACTTTGAGAAATCTAGATTACCGCATCAAGAAGTTGATATATGGAAAACCAAAAGAGTTTATTACCATGCAGAGATTGGGGCTTAAGCTCTTTCTTGATCCCAAAAACAGCGTGGAAGCGGAAGGCATTGAAGAAATTGAGACAAAGCTCGTAGAAGTTTTTTTGAGGCCTGGGGATATTTTTGTGGATGTGGGAGCTCATCTGGGCTGGTTTTCCACAATTGCTTCCCGAATTGTCGGAAACGGGGGACGGGTATTTGCGTTCGAGCCCAACCACAAAAGTTATGCCTTGCTCAAAAAGAATTTAGCGGAGAACAAGTGTATTAATGTCACGGCGGAAAATATCGCTATATCCGACGAAAAAGGCCATACAGTTGTTTATACCGTAGGAGATCTATGGTTTGGGAGTTGTTTGTTGGACCCAAGAAAAGATCCTGATTTTTGGATCACTCCCCACCTTTCTGATTTCGACGATAAAACTATATATGAATCCGAAGTGCCCCAAATAACTCTTGATGAATACCTCGGTAGTCAGCGAGTAGATTTTGTCAAAATAGACACGGAAGGGAACGATGGCAAAGTTTTAAACGGAATGAAGAAATTATTAAACGCTAATCCTGACATAATAATCTACATGGAGTTTGCTCCGACGCTCCTCGAAAAATTCGGGACTGATCCAAATGCAATGATAAAAAACATCCGCGAAAAGGGTTTTAATGTATTTATGACCGATGGGCAAAGCGTAAAACCCTTTAAAGATACTAACTTTAACGGCAATTTATTTTTTACTCGTAGGAATATCTACAAAGACATTCTTAAACTCAAAGGAAAATGAATAATTCTCATGATAACAACCCACTCGTGAGCGTGGGACTTGTGACCTACAACCGGGTGCGCTACCTCTCCGGAGTGATTGATTCCTGGCTTGCCCAAACATACAAAAATTTTGAACTTATTATTTCCGATGATGCTTCGTCCGATGAAACGCAAAAAATTTGCGAGGAGCGTGTAAGAAAAGATAAACGGATAAGATATTTCAGGCAAAAGAAGAATTTGAATGTGCCGCTTAATTTTAAATTCGTGCTCCAAGAGGCGAAAGGAAAATATTTTATCTGGGCCACTGACGACGATTTGTGGGACAAGCGTCTTCTCGAAGATTGTGTAAATGTTTTTCAACAAAACCCCAAGCTAGTTATGGTGTTCCCGCACATGGTAGATATTGATAAAGATGGCAAAAATATCAAATACTTCAATCCTGCCAAGTATATACCCCTTAGCGAAAGTTTGTATGAACGGCTAAAGAATTTTATGTTGTTTTACATTGGTGATGGGAAAAATCAGTTGCTTTTGGGACTATGGGAAAGAAAAGCCATTCTTAATGATCCACTCTTTGGGCTTCTAGTTAAGAATGATCACCCGCCTTATTATTGGGGATTCGACAATTACTTTATATTTTGCAACTTAGCGAAGGGTCCGATTGGATTTGTGCCACAGGTTAGATTTTTTAGGAGGTCACGCGTCCTTGAAGACCACCTCTCTCCGCGGCAGATTTTGCCTCGGTTAGCTTTCACGTTTTTTCATCGGCTCAAAAAAATATTCGACTCGCCGTATTTCTACTACATTATGCGCAGGATATTGCTCACTGAAAAGTTATCGTGGGTTGAGAAATTAAAACTACTCGGCTGGAATTTTTATATTATGACCCGTCTATTTTTAAGACGGAAAATCTAGTATATGAAAGCATTAGCTAATACGCGCATGTGAAAGTAATTAAATTCTAGCTCCATTATTTTTCGTGACTGACCATGCGGCTCCGAGCGATATCCCAAGCAACGCCCATGTTTGACGCCAAAGAAAAGCATCCGTGAAAAAGATTCCAATAACTATGGCAACGCCAGTTATTATCCACGCTAGTTTTAGGTCCACTAGGCGATCGTATGCTCGTGGCAAACCCAATACAAACTTGCGCATTCCTTTCAGAAAGCGAATAATAAATAACGTAAAAAAGATTACTGCGCCAACCCCTCCAAATAGCGCCACTTCAAAGAATGTGCCGTAGGAAGAAGATGGTCTTTCAAACCCAAATCCTGCGGGGTGCCCGAGAATTGTTTTTGGGATAGACGGCCAGGTCTGCGTTTGCTCCTGTCCATCCAAAGGAGAGCTTACAAAGTTCACCGCCCTTTGCCCAACCCAATTTCTTATTTCGAGCGTTGGGGAACTGGGGAGAAGCATCCAGCCCAGAAAAAATGCCGCAGCGGGGAGGATGATAAAATATTTTAATTTGTCTAGGTTAGACTTGCTGGAGAATATTACCCAAAGAGCGAGGCCGACCGAGATGGCTATCCACGTTGCTCGGGAGGCCGCCCAAAGGTTGAAATTGGCGACCACGACCATCCAGCCGGCGAGCACTGCTTTTTGCCAGCCTTTTTTTGCTTCAATAAAAAGCCCTAGCATCACAAGGAATCCAGTTATAGAGAGAAGACCGAGTATATGCGGATTTTGTGTAAGCCCCATTAATCGTCCGCCGGATATAAATTTTTCTGGTCCGAAGTCCCAATATGCGGGGACGGCCAGCGCGAACGAGGCGATGAGCGCGATACTTATCCGGGGGAGGAGTTTATCGCGCGACGATACCAGAAACGCGAAGAAAAGAAAAACAGCGCCATTAAAGGCAACCCTCGCGAAGTTTGTAAATATTCCATTTATGCCCATGTGCTCTATATTTTCTTGAAAGTTAAGGATTGTTCCAAGAAAAATAAAAAAAAGAACCAGTATTATGCTTATTGCGTACGGCTTGATTTTTGGCCAGAGCGCGCGCAAATCATCCCGCGTTTTCCTTTGGCAAAGCGCGATAATAGCAAGTATTGTGGTTAAGACGTCAAACGGTTTTGGCGTGCCTTTATGTATGGCCAAAAAAAATACCGCCGCGGACGCGATGGTGGTTGTAATTATAATCAACATTTGCTTATCTCTTATGTTGAAAGTTTTGTGTCCAGGTTCTTTTTGATTAAACATTGAATTAATGATATAATTTAAAAAATTAATAAGCAAGAGACGCCTATTGCTATAAAGGTTGGTACCCAAAGATAGTAACTGGCAGATAGGGTTTCAGCCGAACTTAAAAATGCTGACATTCGTAATTTGCGGTCGTCATGGCATATTAAGAAATCCTCAATGATCAATGAAAAAAGACATTCTTAAAGAACTTTGGGAGTTTTTAAAAGTGCGGAAAAAGTGGTGGCTTTTGCCGCCAATAATACTTTTGATTTTATTGAGCGTTATCATAGTATTGTCTCAAGGTTCTGTCGTCTCGCCGATTCTCTACGCCATTTTCTGATTTTTGCGATACGACGATACGGCAATACTCATGGGATTGGAAAATATACAAGCAAGTATCGACTTATTCGCCTGTCCGCGGTGCGGCGACGACCTGAACATAAGAGACGATTGTATTTTTTGCCGGAGGTGCCTAACCACGTATGGCGTAGATGAAGGCATACCGCTGTTTTTTGAAGAGTGTGGTCCAGATGGCGGCCTAACTAATAAAATGAAAAGGTTTTATAATGAAAATCCTTTTCCTGGCTACGAGGAGATTGAGAACGTTGCCGATCTCATTGATAAAGCCGAAAAAAGCGTTTTCGCCCGCATGTTAAACAAGCAAATCCCTTTCGGCGCAAGAATTTTGGAGATCGGTTGTGGTACGGGCCAGCTTACTAACTATTTAGCCGTTGCCCAGAGAATTGTCGTCGGAGCCGATATGAGTTTAAGTTCTTTAAAATTGGCGCAGGAATTTAAGAAGAGGAACGGTTTAGAGAGAGCAATTTTTTGCCAGATGAATTTATTCCGACCCGCTTTTCCAGCAGGCAGTTTTCACGTCGTAATCTCTAATGGTGTTTTGCACCACACGGGGAATCCTCGTTTGGGGTTTGAGACGATCGCCAAGTTGGTCAAGAAAGGAGGTTTTCTGTGTCTCGGTCTTTATAATCGCTTTGGCAGGGTTCTAACCGATGTCCGCAAAGTTGTTTTTGCGGCAACTACGGACAAATTAAAGTTCCTCGACCCGCATACTAGAGATCGTAGTCTCGGGCGCGCGGATATTTGGTTTAAGGACCAGTATAAAAATCCGCACGAATCAAAACATACGATAGGAGAAGTCCTCCGTTGGTTTAATCAGTCTAATTTCGAGTTCTGCTACGGCATTCCCAGCCCCGTATTTTTTGAAGGATTTGCTTCTTCCGATTTGATGTTTATGCAGCATTCGGCGGGCAATTTTTTTGGGAGAATTGCTGCTCAAGTTAGATCCATTCCGAGCGGTTGGAGGGACGGCGGCTTGTTTATTATGATTGGAAGAAAAAAATGATCAAAGTCAAGAGTTTAGTGATCAATCTTTCCTTAGTATTTTTTTCGCTAGCTATTCTTCTTCTTATTATTGAAGGTGGTCTTAGGGTAGTAGCAGCAATTAAGCGCAATTTCTTGGGTTCAGATTTGTACGTTTGCGGAAATGTATATCTTATAAACCCAGCTTTATTTAAAAAAGCTCTGTCCCCTGATCCTAATTTTATGCCGGTGAATATAGAAACATCAGTTGCCGGGCGGCATGTCCGCACTAACAGTTCTGGCATGCGAGCAGAGAGAGATTATTCCCTGAATAAAGCACTTGGCGTCTATCGCATTGCTACTATAGGTGATTCTGTAACTTTTGGGTGGGGCGTTGATTACAATGAAGCCTACCCAGCGGTTCTTGAAAATATATTGCGTGCCCGGTTCGGAGACAAAGTTGAGGTTTTAAACTTCGGAATGCCGTCGTTAAACAGCCAAGAAGAATTATTACTGCTGAAATCAAAAATACTTAATTATGACCCCAACCTTATTATTATCGGTTATCATCCTAACGATATTTACTATGACCTAAAACTTGTCCATTTCTTCAACACTTTTGTGCCGCGATTTTTGGCCGAGCGTTCTAGGTTATATGGTTGTGTTTTCAGTGTTTGGCAGCACCTTACGAATTCCTATGCTCCTTATTACCAGGAAGCATATAAGAAAGGATCTCCTCTCTGGGAAACGCAAAAAAGTTTTTTTGCAGAACTTTCTTTTATCTCCCGTGAGAAAAAAATACCTATACTTGTTGTTGTTCTGCCGGAGTGGAGAGATTTTAGCGATAAGCATAGACTAAAGCAGGTGTATGACCTTGTGAGTGGCGAAGCGATTAAGAATGGCCTGTCGGCGCTAAATGTTTTTTCTATGCTCCGCGATAAAGGCGTTACCGATGTTGAGAAAAATTACAGAGTTGATTTCAATAGCGAAGATTATGATCATCCCAACCGCGTTGGACACGAAGCCATAGCTGGATTAATATTTGAGTTTTTGCTTAAGAGTGGATTCCTCCGCAGTAATTAAGGCGGAACTGTGCCCAGTGCAATGCTATTAGCTAACGAAATTATAGATACCCACGGCTTCACCCAGCCCCATTGAAGTCATGGGTGTAAACCCATGGAGGAAATGGCAGTTATAATCCCGAAGGGTATAGCCCTGAAACCACGGCCGTGGAGCCGTGGAGCCGTGGAGCTAGGTTCACATTAATTGCGGTATTGTTTTAAAAAACTAGAACTGATTCTCGATAGATTTTTTTTCGTAATTGCCAGCTGGGCGACTGACCCAATAGGAGTGATTCTCTTTACGTTTAAGTTTTAGAAAATCTTTATCTGACAGTTTAGCAAAAAAGCCCAGGGGAGTGAAAACGAGAAAGAAGATAAAGGTAAGAATTACTCTGGACATTACCCATCCCATAAGCAAGGCTAAAATCATCCAAAGACGATATGGAATTTTAAGAAGGGAAGGATAAAATAGGCCAAGAATAACTAGAATTGCTCCCAAGCCAGAAAGATAGGGAGTAGCGCTACTACCCGTAAATAGAAGCGGAATACCAAAGCCAAAAAAAACCAAGCCAACTACAAGGCCGAATTTTCTAAGATCAGAACGGGAGCTTTTTGTACTTCGTATTTCTTTTTTAAAACTCATTTTAGTCAAGTTCGAATTCTTTACGCCAATCAGAATCCTCTGCTAAAGGTTTTTGATCGGTCTTATCTAAAAGATACTTTCCTAAAAGAAGATAGTCGATATTGGTTCTCATAAAACATTGGTAGGCATCTTCGGGAGTACAAACGATTGGCTCCCCTCTTACATTAAAGGAAGTGTTAATAACAACAGCGCAGCCGTATTTTCTATTAAACTCACTTAGAAGCTCATGATAGAGCTTATTGGTTTCGGAATGAACGGTTTGGATGCGAGCCGAGTAGTCAATGTGAGTAATGGCAGGAATATCCGATCTTGAGACATTAAGTTTCTCGATGCCAAAAAGCTTTTCCTCATTAGAAGACATAGTGCGTCGACGATTTTTCACAACATCGGCAACAAGAAGCATATAAGGACTAGGGTGGTTAATTTCGAAATAGTTGGCGACTTTTTCGTAAGGAACCGAGGGGGCAAAAGGCCGAAAGCTTTCTCGAAATTTTATTTTTAAATTCATTAACGCCTGCATTTTAGGAGAGCGAGCGTCACCAAGAATTGATCGCGAGCCCAAAGCGCGAGGACCGAATTCCATTCTACCCTCAAACCAACCGACAACTTTTTGATTATTGATAAGATCGGCGATTTTACCAGCAATCTGGTTTTCGGCTATTTCTGTAAAAGGTATTTGTTTTTCCTCAAGAAAACTTTTTATTTCTTGATCTGAAAACTTTGGTCCTAAGTAAGCGCCCCGCATCATATCCTTACCGGGATTAACTTGGCGGGGCTTATTTAAATATTGATACCAAACAAAAAGCGCGCACCCAAGAGCTCCTCCTGCATCGCCCGAAGCGGGCTGAATCCAAATGTCTTCAAAGGGTCCTTCGCGAAGGAGCTTGCCATTAGCGACGCAGTTTAGAGCCACGCCACCGGCTAAACAAAGATATTTCTGTTTAGTTTCTTTATGAATATGGCGCGCTAATTTTAAAACAATTTCGTCCGTAACTTCCTGAATAGAGCGGGCTAAATCCATTTCTTTTTGGGCTAGGGGCGACTCGGGTTTTCGCGGAGGCCCTCCGAAAAGTCGATGGAATTTTTCGTTGGTCATAGTTAAACCCTGGCAATAATTAAAGTAACTCATATCCATATGAAAAGAGCCGTCATCTTTCACGTCAATCAAGTTTTCCAAAATGAGGCGTTTATATTTTGGCTCGCCGTAAGGGGCAAGACCCATTACCTTATATTCGCCGGAGTTAACTTTAAAACCGGTGTAGTAAGTAAAAGCCGAGTAAAGAAGACCTAAAGAATGAGGGAATTTTATTTCGCCAAGTATTTTGATTCGGTTGCCTAGGCCTTCTCCGAAACTGGTGGTAGTCCACTCGCCAACGCCGTCCATAGTGAGAAATGCCGCCTCTTTAAACGGTGACGGGAAAAATGCCGAGGCAGCGTGGGATTCATGATGTTCAGTAAAAAGAATGAGTCCCTTAAAGTCTAGTTTTTCGGCTAGAGCGGCTTTGAGCCAAAGTTTATCTTTCAACCAAATAGGCATAGCGGCAAGGAAAGATTGCAATCCTCGAGGAGCGAAACTGAGATAAGTTTCAAGAAGCCGTTCGAATTTCAAAAATGGTTTTTCATAGAAAACCACGTAATCAAGATCTTTAACGGTTATTTTCCCTTCTCTCAAACAATAAGCGATGGCTTTTTCGGGAAAACTATCATCGTGTTTCTTCCGGCTAAATCTTTCTTCTTGGGCGGCAGCAATAATACTGCCATCCTTTATTAAAGAAGCAGCGCTATCGTGGTAAAAAGCCGAAATACCAAGAATATTCATGGGGTTAGAATTAAGAATAAAAAAATTATGAGATAGATCCTTCTTTCATATTCTTTCTTAAATTCTAACTTAACTTGTCCTTGGTTAAAAGATTCCATATCCAGCCAAGTATCGGCATGGATGAAATCGGCGCCATCAAGTGCTTCTTTTAAATCTAGGGTGCGATGAACTCGGCCGGTAGCTTCAGCTTGAGTCAAAAGTTCAGCATCAAGACTAATTTCATACCCTTGAGGTGCAAAGAGCATCGCGAAAGGTTACTGTAAAACATGCCGCATTATCATTAATCTAGTTCACGTTTTTTCTCCGCAAAAACTCCGCCTTTACGGAGTCGCTAGTTTGGATTTTGACGACAAGAAAATTGAGGCGCTTGCCGGCAATGTTTCTAAGCGATCTGTCTCGACTGTATGGATTTAAATATTTAGCTTTTTGACCGCCGATTATTTTTGCGGAGAAAAAACTTGCGGGAGACGAAAAATTTTACATAAATTTGATCCGCGCGTAAACGATAAAAAAGTCGGCAGATTATATGACCTTACGGATAATTTAATGTCAACTTTGCCCGAGAAAAATTTTTACAATATTTCAGATGCTCTTTACGGGCGCGTGCGTGCGTGCTACACTGACAATATACACATTTCGGAGGAATGTAATAAAATGATCGCGGAAAGAATGGCCGATGTGTTCCGTAAACGTTTTGAACAATGAGCAAATTGAAGATTCTTAAAGAACTTTGGGAATTTATCAAAGAAATGAGAAAGTGGTTTCTTGTTCCCGTGGCTCTCTTGCTTTTAGGCGCTCTTCTTATCACTGTTCAAAGCTCGATAGTCGCGCCATTTATTTATACTATCTTCTAAAACTCATCTCAGAGCGCTCTCTATGATTTATTCTTTTAAATAATTCTCATCTACCGCATTGCGAGGAAAAAATGGTATCAGTTGGTTCCTTTTTTACGCAAGATAGTAAGCTAATAAGAAACATCTTACAGAGCATGTAGATCATGAAAGTTGCTATTGTTTGTTTTAATCTTTCTTGGCAATCCGGTGGTCCACGGCTAATTTTTTCTCTTGCTAAGTCTTTAGAGAAATTAGGGCACAAAGTTGCTATTTACACTCCTGACTTCAAGGGCCAGTATTTCCAAGAACTATGGCAAGGATTAGATATTAGAGTTATATCTCCAAAATCCGATCCCAAATCAAATGACCAACCTCGAAGTTTCCTCTCTCGGATAATCAAAAAAATCAAACAAGAACATTCCCATTTTAATATTGCGAAACAAATTGCCGCTTCCATTGAAAACAACCCTGACGTTTTAAATGTCCATGATTACGCCTATCCCGTAGCTTTTTTCTACAAAAAAAGAAACCCTAAGATTAATGTTTTATGGACCGAAAACGATCCCCCTTTTATGTATCTTCCGAAAGAAAAAATCCTTTTCGATTTGCTAAGTCGTTTTTACAATTGGTTCAAAGACCTATCGAGTCGTAAATATTTTAGAGCGATTAACTGCGTGTCAGTTTTAGACACTTATAACAAAAATTGGTGCGAAAAGCGAGGCCTCAAGTCCATTATCACTAGACTAGGGGTGGATTTCGAAGAATTCTATCTTCCAGTCAAAGATTTTTCTCTAAAGGCCGCCCAAAAAAAAGTTCAGATTTTTAGTTTAGGGTCATTAAATTCTTATCGCCACTACGACGACATTATTATAGCCGCTAAATATCTTCGTGATTGGGGCTATGATCCCAAAGTTAATATTATATCTAATAACATGTGGGGAGAAGATAATTACCGCGATAAACTTCTAAATTTAGTGAAGGAGCATAATCTTAATAATAAAATAGATTTTAATTTCAGTGGAGTTTCCGAAACTAAATTAAAGGAAATTTATGCCAGTAGCGATATTTTTGTTTATCCGATGTATGTGCCTCCGCCTAGAAACGGATTTGGTTTTTCAATTGGTGTTTTTGAAGCCATGGCCGCTGGTCTCCCAGTTGTTCTTTGTAGGACTACTGCTTCCACCGAAGTTTTAAAAGACGGTGAGAATGCTTTTTTTGTCGACCCTCAAAATCCAGAAGAAATCGCGCTTAAAATTAAACTTCTTATCGACAAACCCGATATTTATAAAATCGTTGCCACAAATGGCCAGAATCTTGTTAGAGAAAAATTAACGTGGAGTAAATACACCGGAAAGTTATTGGACTTAATTAAAAAAAATCATAAAGCACAAAAATCTTAGCCTCCATTCTTGGTAATCGAAAAAGGTTTACAAAGAGATTAGGAACCATTAAAATCTTGAGAGTATTTCTTGAAAACCAACGTTATTAGTCATTTAGGAATAACCACAGAAGGGAAGGATAAGATGGCTTTAACAATGACCCAAAAAGCAGTTGAGCCCCGTCACGATTTCTTCTCAAAATTGATGGGTCCGGGAATGAGGGCAACAACCATTTCGTACATCGAGTGGCGCCGGTCAGTTCTCCTTGTGCGCAATCGAGGAGAACCCGAACCAGCAATGCCCAAGAACTTTGTGCCTTCTTCAATCCAATTGGACCTCACGACCGCCTGCAATTCTGATTGTCCTGGTTGTATTGACTTCGCGATATTGAATCAGAAAGAGACGCATAACTATGCGCAACTCCTCGAGACAATTCAGTATATGATAAGTCGCGGCTTGCGTTCGGTCATCTTGATCGGAGGGGGGGAACCAGCAATTCACCCCAAGTTCCGTGAAGTCGTTCATTTCCTCAAGGATCACGGATTACAAGTTGCTATTGTTAGCAACGGCTTGTTCCATGCTCCCATTCTTGATGTTGCCAGCCTACTCACTCCACCCGATTGGTTAAGGATCTCTCTTGATGCCGGCTCCGATCCCACTTTTCAAACTCTCCGCCGGCCCAGACACCCCACTACTTTGGAAGAAGTGTGTTCTTTGGCGCGAGAGATTCGCGAGCTGAACCCCGATCTTCCAATCGGATACTCGTTCGTTGTTTCGTGGCCGGGAGCAAAAGACACGCGCGGAGATCCTCTCCCTCAAAACATTGACGAGATTGTGTTGGCTGCGGAATTGGCTGAGGCAAGCGGTTTCAGCTACATTTCAGTTAAGGCGTATCTTCAGCGTTCACTGACCGGTTCCGAAGCCATCGATCCGGAGGCGATCAAGAATTTCGATGCGACTATCGAGCGCATTGGTCATGAAATCGCTCAGGCAAGAAAACTTGCGAAAGGAGGATTTGAGGTCATCGTAAGTAAGAACTTGCGTGCCCTTATGGACGGCACGTGGCGTCGCTACATGAATCAACCCCGCACTTGCCACAAACAAGCCCTACAATGGGTGATTTCTCCTCTTGGCACCTATAATTGCCCTGCTTGGCGAGGAAATCCCAAAGCCCTCATCACTGATTCCGCTCCTTTTAGCAATAGAAAAGCGGGCGATACCCTTAAAGCAGTTGCCCGCATCATCGACGGATTCGATGCCAAAACTGAATGTTCTAAGATTGTGTGTTTCTATAATGACCTCAATTGGGGACTAGAGAGCATCATTAATGGAGATGATGATCTCCCTCCAGGAGAAATCTTCGCATCGGATTGTTTCCTGTAGGTCAGCAGTCATCATCTGACCATTTTAAGAACCCAATACGCCCGCGAGTCCTAGGAGGACCTCGCGGGCGTTTTCATTTTTTTAGCAAGAATTCAAAGTTTTCTTTAAAGGTCTTAAGTCCCTAGAGCAATCTTAAATAATAAGTTAAAATTGAGAAAGTTACATACTTACAAAATGCCAGTTAAAAAAATGAAAACTCCATCCGTGCTTGTTATTGGCGGTACTTCCGGACTAGGATTGGCTTTAGCGTTATCTTTTCAAAAAGAAGGAGGCAATGTTTTTATAGCTGGAAGGCATAATCCCAAAAGACAAGGCCTTACCTATATTAAAATCAATATAGATTCCAATTCAGAAAAAATATCAACTGGCTTAGATTCAATAATTAAAGCCACCCAACCCATAGGTACCCTTATATACGCCGCCGGTTTTTTTGAAGAAGGTCCTATTGTAAAATTAAGTGACCGGCATATCAAAACTATGCTCAATATTGGGCTTTTAATCCCGGCTATGTTGATTTCTAAAATCTTGAGAAAGCAAAAAAAAATAAAAAACCTTATTCTTATTACTTCAACCTCTCAATGGATTCCACGTCCTAAGGAGCCGGTCTATGCTGCCACCAAAGCAGCTCTCGCGATGCTTGGCAACTCCATTTCACTTGATGGTTCGGTGGATAAGACCCTAATTATAGGGCCAGGAGCGATGAAAACAACTTTCTGGAAGAAAGGGCGGAGAGAAGGAAATCTTCTTGATCCTCGATGGATTGCTAAGACAACCTCCGACCTTCACAAGAAAGATTTTTCATATAAATTAGTTCGAATACTCCGCAATCCTACTCGAATCCAAATTATTAAAAAGCGGTAATATTTTTTAGCTTAGCCGTTATTTTTTTGTATCTTTTGAGAATAGTTCCAATAATATCAGTAGTTGACTTGCCTCTTATTTTGGGAGCAAACGCAACTTTTCCTCCTCTGTCTTTTATCACCTTTGCCTCCGAAGGAAACCTTGGGTCCTTTTCGCTTCCTTCGCCTTTTACATGAATCATAGGTTTTATTTTCTTAATCCAAGGGATAGGACTCTTCCCGTTAAAAATAAAAACATAGTCCACCGACGAAAGGCTGGCAAGAACAAAGGCCCGTTCTTTCGCCGGAATAATAGGTCTGCGCGGTCCTTTATTCGCCCTAACCGAAACATCAGAATCAATTCCTACGATAAGGATATCGCCCTTGTTTTTCGCCCACTCAAGGGTTGCAATGTGTCCGGTATGGATCACGTCGAAACAACCGTTAGTAGTAACAATGACTTTGCCAGCGCGTTTTGCCGATCGAACAATTCGTTCAATCTTTGCGAAGCTTTTTATTTTTCTTCTAGAAGGGCTCATCTTCCCCCAATTATAAATTACTAACCCTCACTCGTAAATAGTTGTCAAATCTTAAAATATACATTATAAATATGGCAGATCATTGAATCCTTTATTAAGCAAGACAAACTAACACAAAAAGCGGTCCTGAAAGGAACCCACCATGATTATCTTTGATATTCTGCCTAGTGGTATCGTAACCCAATCCGGAGGCACACGAAAGCTAACTCCCCGGCGTCTATCTCGTCCATGGCAACAGAGCAAGACAACTCCCGAAAGCTGTTCTCTCTGCACAACCACCGAAGCCATCATCTCTGCACCTCCTGGTTGGAGAGTAATTCTAAACCCATCAACCAACTACCAAAACGCAATTCTGATCATCCCTGATGCTTGCAGCTTTGATCTCGAAAGCGTTTGTGAGCACTGGGAGAGATCACCGGGCGTTGTTGATATCGCCTTAAAACACATGTCCGAGCGTGATACCTGGCTCGGCATTCAAGTCGGGGGATTGGCGGGAGGCAGTGTAAGCCACGCGCATTACCACATGGTTGAACCCAATAACTCCAGTTCTATTGGAGTGTTGGGAGCCGAGGTCTTCTTCCGGCGAGAGTTAAGGAGACCTTCACGGCACATACTCTCTTCAGGCCAATGCGGAGCATTCACAGGAGGTGGCAGGGCTGGACAGTGCATCATCTTATCTACCGGGGATTCTCTTGCCGCTCATCAAGATATGGCTAATACCATCGCCGTAATTCTCCGGCTTTATTCCGAAAAGTTCAGGAGTCATGAAGGACTAACTCCGGAGTATCAGGTTGGAGTCGCGTTTGCCAATAAAAGGATTAGATATGCAACAGTCATCCCAATCTTGGCACAACCTGGCTTTGCGGATAGTATGGCCTTGCTTGAGGGCAGAGAAATGCCTCTTGGTTGGTCTCATGAAGAGACCGGGAACTTTCTCCGCAATAAGTGAGCGAGAAAACAAATGGGCCGCAGGCAAATGTCTGCGGCTCAAAAACATATACACCCCTAAAGAAAAAGGTTAAAATTAACTTTAAAGATGTTCAAAAGTTGGCTAAAGTTCTTTATTAAAATAAGAGTAGTTCACTCAGTCCGTAGATTTTTTTTGTTCCTGTTTTCTGTCCCGGTCAATAAGAATAATTGGGAAGATCGTTTTTTGATAATTAACCTCCAAGCTCTCGGAGATCTCGTTTTATTCACCGGGGTTCTTAAAAACTATAAAATTACTTTCCCTAACAAAAAAATCTACCTTGCGATCAAAAAAGGCGTTGGATTTGAATCTTTTTTAAAACCTTCTTTTGTGGACGAAATCATTGCTGTTGATTACAAAAAATTTTCCATAAATCCAATTTACGGCTTTTCCGCTATCTCTAAACTTCGCCGGATAGGTTTTCGGAAAGTTGTTAATCAAGATTTCAGTGCTGCCGAGATTTCAGGGAAAATTATTGCGACCTCGCTCGGCGCCGAGGACGTCATAGGGTCTGATGGGTTAGAATTGGAATATAAATTCCCATTCGATATTCAGCAAGAAAAAAATCTTAAATTTTTTGGGAGGAATATATTACCTTTATACACAAAAATTATCCGATCAAAAAATATTAAAAGCGCACCTAAAGAAAATCGCTTTCCTAGCGCTATATCTTATTACGCCAAAATCTTTGAAAGCATAGCGCCCCAATCAAAAGATTATTCGCCGACCCTGCCGATTCCAAACAATTCTACGGATATCATTAGAAAATTTAATCTAGCCAATCAAAAATATGCTGTCCTAAATATAAACGCGAGTGTTGCTTATAAGCGTTGGCCAGTTGAGAGATTTATGGAAATAGCACGGTTACTCTTGAATCGTAATATCGCGCCAGTTTTGATCGGAACCAATAAAGAATATCCAAGCGCGGATAATTTTGTTAGTAAAGTTACTGGGAGTATTAACCTTGCCGGACAGACATCTCTCGAAGAACTGGTAATTATTATTGCCAATAGCGAAGTTGTTCTTTCAAACGATACTTCAACTGTCCATTTCGCCGTTGCTCTCAAAAAGCCATCTCTTTGCATCACGGGCGGAGGACAGTTTGGAATCCAGCATAACTACGGATATTCCGACATTAACCTCTGGGTTTACACGATGACTAGTTGCTACGTCGACAACTTCCGCTGCGGCAAACGTGTTCCTCCCGGCGAGCCATCGCCCTGTATTAACGCAGTTAGCGTCGATATAGTTAAGAAAAAAATCATAACCCTTCTTGATTATATAAATAATTTAGAAAAAGAAAAGAAAAATTGCCCCGCCGAACCATTTAGAATAGTATTTTAATACTGCAAAATAGTTCTCTTATTTTAGTACCTTCGCTTAATCAATAACCAACTTAATTTAAATTTACCAACCTTAACATGTCAGCCGATACTAATGGTAGCGAAAGAAAAGAGTTATATCTTTTTGCTGGAGAGGCCCTCTCTCGATTCGAATCTCAATTCATCTTAGATATCGCCTGTGGCAACGGCGAAGGATCACGCATTATTTCATCTTTGAATCCAGCCGCCAAAATTATTGGTGTTGATTTAGATAATGATTTAATCCAGTATGCCGAAAATCATTTTAAATCTTCAAATGTTTCGTTTATTCAAGCCGATGCTTTAAAGCTCGATTTTCCTAATAATAATTTTACTCACGCTGTTTGCTTCCATACCATCGAACATTTTAACGAACAAGATCAGCGTCTTCTTCTCAAAGAATTATCTAGAGTTCTAAAACCTCAAAGTAAGTTAATCATTGCCACTCCTGATCGAGATGTTTGGACCCTGCAGGGTATAGCCGGAATTCAGGAAGACCACATTCGAGAGTTAAATCAAAAAGAATTTACTGGGATTCTTAAAGAAGAAAGATTTAAAAATTTTAACGTCTTTGGTCAGGGTATTTTAAAATCAGGCAACTTCGCCTTTCGCCGCCTTCTGAATTTATTGAAAAGGATCGATATTTTTAATTTTAGGAGGGTATTACTTGGTAAAAGTCTGGACATTATTAACCACAAAACCCAGCCCATAACAGTCAACTTTAAAGTTCAGCCGTTGAAAGGAGAGGAGAAAGCTTCTATTACGGTTATTGTTTGCGATCGCCCATAATCAAAAGTATTTAATATGAAAATAATCTACTCTGGCATTCAAGCCGAAAATTATGATACTTCGCGTAATCCTAGCTTTGAATATCTCAACTTTTATCTTACCTTGAAAAATATGACTGGCGTGGAAGTTATCGAATATGAGTATGACAGATTATTAAAGATCAGTCGGAAAAAATTCAATGAAGAGCTGATTGAAATTATTAAAAAAGAAAAACCGGATCTTTTTTTTGCTTTTATGTATAGCGACGAGTTTGAATTTCAAACTCTAAAAACAATTAAACGCCTAACCACTAGTATTGCTTGGTTTGCCGACGATCACTGGCGGCTTGACAGTTACTCAAGGTTTTACGCCCCTCACTTTACAAAAACTATCACCACTTGGGGCGAAGGCATAAAAAACTACGAACGCTATGGTATCGATAACGTTATTCGTTCCCAGTGGGCTTGTAATCCCAATATCTGGAAGCCATTTGATTGCGAACGCGATATCGACGTTAGCTTTATAGGTCAATACAATCCCGCTAGATATTTTCTGGTTTCAGAACTTAGAAAAGCTGGTATTAATGTTTGGGTAAGAGGTTGGGGCTGGCCTGAAGGGCGCCTTTCGGGGAAAGAAATGGTTAGAGTTTTTTCTCGCAGTAAAATTAACCTTAACTTCAGCACTCCGCCAAAAAGATGGAGTCCTAAACTTTTATCAAGACTCCTTCTAAAAAAATCAACCAACCACATTAGGCCCAGTTGGCATTTTATAAGCAATTTTCGTTCCTGGTTCAACACCTCCATCCCTCAAATTAAAGCCCGACCCTTTGAAATTCTGGCCTGTGAAACTTTTCTTATTTCTGGCTTTGCCGATGACATGGATCAATACTATGAGAACAAAAAAGAAATCATCTATTACGACGGGTCTGTCATAGATCTAGTCGAGAAAATTAAATATTATCTTGATCATCCTGAAGAAAGAGAAAAAATAGCCGCCGCTAGCTACAAGCGAACCCAAGCGGAGCACACTTATGAAAAAAGATTTAAGGAAATATTCGATAAAATCGGCATACACATGAAATGAATATTCCCCTGGTTTCTGTTATTATCCCCGCGTATAACATCGAAAAGTACATTAGAGAATCCATTGACTCCGCCCTTTCCCAAACTTATCAGAACATCGAAATTATTATTGTCGATGATGGTTCAATTGATGGCACGAAAAAAGTTATCGAACCCTACATTAAAAATGGAAAGGTAAAATATATCTATCAAGAAAATAAAGGTCTGGCTGGTGCTAGAAACACTGGAATCAAAAACTCGAAAGGCGATTTTATTGCCCTTTTAGATAGCGACGATATCTTCTTGCCTCAAAAAATAGAAAGGCAAGTAAAAGTCTTAGAAGATAATCCTAATTTTGGCATTTGCTACTGCGACCTTCTTCACTTTACCGACCGACTCGCTTCGAGTTTCGAAGCGAGTCGGGCTGGTACCAATCCCCGCGAATTTTTTCATCATCGCTACCAATATCCTTCCGGCAATCTTTTTAAAGCTCTTTTAGAAAAGCAATTTATCAATCCGCTAACAGTTGTGGTTAGAAAGTCTATCTTCAACAAATTCGGTCTTTTTGACGAGAGACTTCGGCGCTCGGAAGATTGGGAGCTTTGGTTGCGTTTTGCCTATACTGGCGTAGGGTTTTATTACCTTAACGAAATCTTGGCTTATTATCGCATAAGAAACGTTGGTAATTTGTCATCTGTTGACAGCGAACCAGAAATGAAGGAAAAAAATCTTGAAATTTTCTTAAAACTTAAAAATAGACTTACCGCCGAAGAAATCCTTAAATATAATTTTGACACAATCATCCAGCGCCTCAGAGACAAACTGGTCCTAGTCTACCTTATAGTGGGAGACAAAACCTCGGCTCTGAAAAACTCTAACTTTGGCTTGAAAAAATTTTTCATTTGGATTCTCCCTAGTAAAATCTGGAAATTTACTTTAGGCTTTGTAAGAAGAATCAAACACCGTTCTCTTCTCCAAAAAATAAATTTATGAAAAAAACCATCCTCATTACCGGTGGAGCAGGGTTTGTTGGGAGCCACACCGCCGACACGCTCGCTAGACAAGGTTACAAAATAAAAATCCTTGATTCTTTAGAACCACCCGTCCACCAAAGTCACCGCTGGCCAGAATATATTTTAAATAAAGGTTTTGAGCTAATAAAAGGCGACGTCAGTCAAAAACCAGTAATCGAAAAAGCCCTTAAGGGCGTGAATTTTGTTTATCACTTGGCGGCCTATCAAGATCAAAGGCAGGATTTTTCAAAATTTTTTAACATCAACACCGCGGGTACCGCTCTTTTATATGAGATTATCGCTACCAAAAAACTGCCGGTCAAAAAAATAATATTATCAAGCACTCAATTTGTTTATGGCGATGGCCGGTATTTATGCTCCCACGCTAAAAATGAATTCTATCCAGAGCCCAGGACCATTTCTCAACTCCAAAATAAAAAATGGGCAGTCAAGTGCGCTCACGGTTTTCTCGCAAAATTCCTTCCCTTTCAAGAAAACCAAAAACTTACTCCTACCAACGCCTATGGACTTTCAAAAGAAGCGGCCGAAAATTTAAGTCTCCGCTTAGGCAAATCCTACAATATTCCAACCACAATTCTTAGATATTCCATTGTCCAAGGACCGCGTCAATCTCCGTATAATCTTTATTCCGGCGCATTGCGGATTTTTGTGAGCCAAGCTTTAGCCGGTTTGCCTATCACGGTTTATGAAGACGGCAACGAAACCAGAGACTTTGTGAATATTAATGACGTAGGTGCGGCGAATCTCGTTGTTCTAAAAAACCCTGAGTCCAATTTTGGAATTTTCAACGTTGGCGGAGGAAGATCATATAAAGTGATTGATTTTGCCAAACTCGTTAAAAAAATTACCAATTCACCTTCCCAAATTATCGTCGGCTCATTTCGCCGCACCGATACTCGCCACGCCGTCTCTGATATCTCAAAATTAAAAAAACTTGGCTGGAGCCCTAAATTTCAAACAAATATATCCATTCGAGACTATCTCTTATGGTTTAAGAAATCAGGTTTTGATAAGAAACTTAATCGTAAAAATCTCATAAAACTTAGAGAGGGTATTAAATAAGATGCGTACATTCAAGTTTGAACTGCACCAGGCACCATCCCTCGGACGAACACCTCGTG
>JBBUBW010000043.1:0-39748 GCA_038058095.1 Patescibacteria group bacterium
CTCTCGATAAAGCCGCCAAAATCGGCGTCATCAAGAAAAATAAATCCAGCCGCCTCAAATCCCGGCTAGCCAAAAAACTTAAGTAGAAAAATAAATAGCGTCCGAGGACGCTATTTATTTTTACCCGATTACTAAATCGAGTAACGCTTCCTCGTACTCAATCTTTCCCGACTTCACCATTAAATCATAATTCGCCAGCGTCTGAAGTTTATCCGGCAATTGATACGCCAAAATATTAAAAATCTTCGCTGGCGGATCGTTAGTCCCAAAAACCTTCTCGAGTGCCCAGAGCCGAGCCGCCACGTCTCGCGATTTAAAGCCCAAAATCAAACCCCAAAAATTCGGCGCCTGCTCCACTCCCAAATCCTCCAAGTCCTTAATCTGAATTTCCTGACTAGACCCTGAGCCCGCCGAAGGGGTACCGAGAAACCGAATCTTATCTAACTCCGTAATCAACCGCCAAGTATCACCCTCATAAACTTGAGCTAAAAACCTCACCCCGTCCGGTGAAATATTTATCTCCCGCTTTTTGGTCTCGGTGCGCACAAAACTTTCCCATTCCCTACCTTTCAAAACCTCAAATTCTTGGGTAAAGACCGGTTTTTTAACCAAAAAATCCAACGCCTTCACCGGCTTATCTTTTTCCGAAATCAAAACCGTAATATTTTTATTTTCAAGGACACCTTTTAATATATTTATAAAATCCTTCCCCGCCGCAGTTTTAGCAAAAGACGAATCTATTGTTTCGAATAAACTACTCACCACCGCCATCTTCGCCGTCTGAAAAAGCGATTGATTGATTAAATATTCCCTAAATTTCTCGAGCGAGCCATCATCCAAAAAATCAAAAGTCCCAAGTCCCAAGTCAGTCCGTCTGCCTCGAAACTCCGCCACAATCTCCCGCTTCTTAGCTTCTCGCCGATAATCATCGGGACCGTATAAAAAAATAATCATAAAAGTTTTGGCGGTAGAAAATTCTTTATATCCTCCGGTCTTAACAAGCGAACATCGTCACAAACCTTAGTCAATCCAAATGACTGACCTTTCGCGGTACCAACGTACTGTATTTTCTTGCCAAAAGACTTAACTTCTTCAGCTGCCGCCACCAAATCGGTGTCGGAACTAACCAAGTATGCCCAATCATACTTGTCCTCTCTCGCAAATCTAATCATTTCAACCGCCAGCCTAACATCAACGCCTTTCTCATGAAACGTCTTATCTGGATGCTGAATGAGCTGGCCCAGCGTAACTGACACATTTTGCTGTTGTAGTTTTCCAACCAACCTTTGCTGATCCGCATACATCTTCTCTGATTTTTCGTTATTTCTTCTTCGCTTCAGCGCGCCAATATAATATCTTGCCTCGATCAAATCGTTTGGCTTCACCAACCAAGTTGAAAATTTATGAAATTGAAAATCAAGTAAACTAAACTTGCCATCAATGCTATCTGAGAGTTCTTTAAGTTTAAAATAAAAATTGTTTCCGTCAACAAAAACAAAAGCACGCATAAATAAAGTATATTCTAAACCTCAACAAACGAAAACTGCCGTCCCGGAAAACCGAGAGGGCAGTGAGATTAACACCGTTATCCTAACATATCATTATGATTCGTCAATAGAATTGGGGATAACCGGTTTACAACCGGAACTCCGCCACAATCTCCCGCTTCTTAGCTTCTCGCCTATAATCATCTGGACCGTACAAGAAAATAATCATTTATTAGGGTATATACTGCTCAACAATTGAAGTTACCCTACCGCTTTCGTCTTGATTTATCCAGTAAGGAGGGTAACTTGGAACGTAAAACTTCGCGCCCGGCTTTACCTCGTTTATACTTTGACCAAAATTACTCTTGAATTCTTGAGCGGTGATAGATACACCATTTGGCTCAACTAAATCCCAGCCATTACCAAGAACTGTAACTTTTGCGCCTTCTTTCACTAATAAAGATTGAACGACTTCGTCTTTGTTCGATATTGTGTAGTTATCTGGCAAAAAACACCCTCCCCCTTCATCCGGAGTACAGCCACCGTTTTCTTTCAAAAACTTAATAGCCGCCTCGCCGTAGAAAAATTTCACCTCATCGAAATCGATATATATTCCCCCGCTATTTTCATAAACTTTTTTAATATATCCAATCCTCGCGCCGCGAGGCTTTGTATAGTCTACAACAACTTTTTCAGTCGCCGGCTCGATAAATTTAAAAGTAGAAAGGATTTTTTCACTCACATCAGAACCATCATCAAGCATAAAAGAGCACACTGCTTTATCCTTCACTAAAAAAACATTAGCATTTAGAGGAATTGCCTCTGTATCCACAAACCTTATTGCATCATACCCACCAACCTTTATAGTCTCTTTCTCCGGAGAATACATCTTCATAACAGAACCCCATCTTTCATTAAATAACTCGCTGAGAGACAGAGATTCACTATTAGCATCTTTTTTACAACTGGCATTAAACCAAGGCTCATCACCGGTTTCAAATTTCTTCACACTTACAACAACTATCCAACCCCCTTTTTCGTATTGCACAAACCAATTACTTGGATAATCAAACGTAAAGCCCTCGGCTTCATTTCTATACGTCTTCCACCCGCTCGTATCCACCGTACTCGTCGCCGGCTCGATGAATTTGAACATCTTCCCAATTTCAGTAAAAACTTTATCATCACTGTCAACCAAACAATAACTCAGGTTATATATATATTCTCCCCTTACAATTACAAATCTAGCTCCGCAAGGTCCCGAATCAACTTCCGGATGAGCATCATACTTATAAGCTGCATAACCACCAAAACTAAAAGAGCTGGTTGATAAGTAGGCATAAGGATTATCATGATTTTTTGCTATAAACCAATCTGTTAAGTTATTAAATCTGAATTTAGTAACCAAAATCCTAAAGCCATAAAACGATTCGCTATCACTTCCTTGGTTGATAGGTGGGTGAAAGTATATATCTAAACTTGAAGAACTAGAGTAGTCTTCGCTCGGCCAGTCGCTTGGGTATTTAAACTCAAACCCATATTTTTCATTTCTATAAGTCTTCCACCCCGAAATATCAGTCGTCGCCGTCGAAGTTCCATTTTGAATTCCCGCCCCAGCTCCAGGTGGTTTAACCCCCGGCTTCAGCCACAAAACCAAATACGCCACCCCAGCCAAAATCACCAACCCCCCAACCACCGCCAAAATTTTCTTCCAATCTATTGCCATAGCTATATTTTAGCACAAACAAAGAATCAGCCGGTCTCTAAATTACAAAAAGGTTGAAAAAAATTGAGAAACCTATCTAACTGCTACAGCCAAGTTTTTCATCAAAAACTCTTCGGCGCTTTTCTTTCCAATCTTCTCGCTCGCCCCAATTATTTCAAGATAAAGCGGCTTCCCTTTGCCGTCAAAATCAACAAAAATCTCCGGTGAAATTTCAACCGTTTTTTTAGACTTACCCTCCTTAAAAGTGATATTGATAGCGTCCGCTTTCGAATCGTAGGTGATTTTCATATCTAAACCATACTACTTCTTTTTAATTTTTTCAACCCAATAAGCCGTGATAACTATCGTATTTCCAGGCTCAGTCCTATAAACCACTGACAAATACAGCTTTTTGAACTTCTTATAATTTATCCGCCTATTTCCATAACTTAAAGCAACATGGCTTGGACTCTTCAACGCTTCAATAACCAAACTCCTCTTGATATTCCTTTGATTCAATTTAACGAACGCATGTTCAGTAAAAATTACCATTTCTCTTGCTTAATTATTGTTTACCTCGCCAAAATTTTCTTCCAATCTATTGCCATGAATTAATTATAAACTATCTGTATATCTGTAAGCCATCTGTATTCTGTAGCCCAAAAGCTGCAAAATAAATCACACCACTAGACGCTGACAGATGGGACAAAAATGCGCCGACCTCTGCCCCACCTTAATTCGATGTATGAAATGACCTTTAGCACACCTCTGCCCATGCCGCTGATACATTAAAATCACACTTCCATAATTCCCTTTTTTGCCATAAGTATCGCGAAAATCATCCGAGCTTGTCCCACGCATCTTGATTCCTTTCTCCAAAATTTTTTTCATCGCCGAATAGAGAACTTTAATCTGCGGCTCTTTTAGTTTTTCGACACGGCTCAACGGATGAATTTTCGCCGTATATAAAATCTCATCCGAATAAATATTCCCAATCCCCACCACAAATTTCTGATCCATTAAAACCTGCTTTATCTTTCCTTTTTTAGTTTTAAATAGCTCGCGAAAATCTTTGTAACTAATCTCCAGCGCCTCCGGTCCCAAATCTTTCAAGTCCGGCAAATTCAAAATTTTATCTTTCGGTCCGCACAAAACTTTCGCGAATCGTCTCATATCCGAAAGCGCCAGCATCGGATATTTTTTCGAGTCCAGATAAAAAATCAGCCGAATAAACCCATTTTTCGGGTCTCGCATCTCTTTAGGTTCCCCTTCTGGCATCCAACGCCCAACGTCTAACTTCCAACTCCCCAAGAGAAGATGCCCAGTCATTTTCAAGTGAACTAAAATCAAATGACCACTCGAAATTTCGATTAAAATATTCTTTCCCCTCCTCGTCACTCCTAAAATCTTTTTTCCCACCACGTGTTTTTTAAACTGCGCCAAACTTAAACCCTTAAAATACTTCGGCCAATCCGTCCAAACATCCAAAATTCTGCGCCCAACCACACGCTTTTTTAAATCCCTAACAACAGTTTCTACTTCTGGTAATTCAGGCACCGGAGCATTAAAAAATTAATTTGCTATTCTCCGGCTACTTGCTCCCTCTCCGGAATCACTTCCATGCTTGTAGGCAACGTAAAGAAAAAAGTCGTCCCCCGATTCATCTCCGACTCCGCCCAAATCTTTCCCCCGTGCGCCAAAACAATATTTTTATTAATATACAAACCCAATCCCGACCCTTCGGTTTGGAATTTCGTTGCGTTCTCCGCCCTGAAGAACTTCCCGAAAATTTTCTTGATTTCTGCTGGCGGGATGCCGATACCGGTATCTTTAACACTCACCTGCACAAACGGCTCATCTTTAACCTGTTCAACTTTAACGATCACCTCCCCGTTCTGCACGTTGTAACGAATCCCGTTATCCAAGAAATTATAAAAAACCATCGTCATTTTCTCCTGATTAATCAAAACCGGCGGTAATGGATCTTTTGGCCGATCAAAATAAACCTTAATACTTGCCCTTCGCGCCTGCGGCATCACTTGAGCCAAAATATTATTAATAAAGTAAACCAAATCGGTCGGCTCAAAATTATATCCAAACCTTCCTTCCTCAATTTTCGCGATATTAATCAAATCCTCGATAATTTTTAAAAGTTGCTGCCCACCCATCAAAGCGTTATCAACCAAAACTTGGCTCTCCTCGCTTAAACTTTGATCTTTAACCAAACTTTCGAGCGCCCAATTGATATTTGTTACCGGCCCTCGAAGCTGGTGAGAAGCCACTGTCACAAATTCACTCTTGGAACGCAACAAAAACTGCTCCCGCGTCCTGTCGTGAATCACTTTCATAAAACCCAAAATCCCTCCTTTGACGTCGCTGATTATCGTCGTAATCACCCGAAGCTCCATATCCGGTTCCTCGAAAGACAAATCCACCACTTGCGGATAAACTCCCGCTTTAGACCTGCTCGTAATTGAAGGCGCGAGCGACGGGAAAATCACCTGAGCCAACCTCTGGAGTTCCGGCCTCTCCACGTCTTGAGTTTTAATCACCTGCCCCACAACATCCCCGGTTTTAAGGTTAAACAAATCTTCCCCGGCGGGATTAAAAAACAAAACTTTAAATTCCCGGTCATAAATAATCGTTGCGTCCTCCAAAGTTAAAACCACATTTCGTAGTTCCTCGCGCTCCACCGAAATATCGAAATTTTTCTTGGCTAAAGAATAAAGGAAAAACGAAAGCCCTCCACCCGAAATTACTAAAAGTCCGCCGGTAAAAATTGCGTATTTAATCTCGAGGTAAAGAAACGCAATCACAATCGCCACCGCCATCGGCACCAAAAAAACAAAAAGCATAAGCTTCTTTTTAATATCGAAAGGAGCGACTGGTTTTGCTTTTTCTGGTTCAAATGGACTAGGCATATGATTAGATTTTGTTAGTGAAGAATGAACTTAAAAAATCAATCATCCCGAGTTTGTACGAGGAATTACTTATTTTTTAGCTTTGTTAGATTCCCCCAATCTTTCCCCGAAGAAATATCCACTTTAAGCGGCACGCCGAGCTTAAAAACACCCTCCATAATCTCCTTGACCGCTTCCGACGCTTCTTGAATCATATCATCTCTAACTTCGAACAACAATTCATCATGAATTGACAAAATCATTTTTAATTTTCCGCTCTCCCAACCCTTTTCTTTAATTTTCTTATCCACCTCAATCATTGCCATCTTAATTATATCCGCTCCTAAACCTTGAAGCGGTTGGTTAATCGCTGATCGCTCCGCCTCCGCCACCACGTAAGGCGCGAGTGAATTTATTCCCAAAAGATAGCGCCTCCGTCCGGTTAAGGTTTTCACATAACCCAATCTCCGCGCTTCCTGTTTTGTTTCTTCCTGCCATTCTCTGATTTTCGAAAATTCTCTAAAATATGTATTGATAAAATCCTGCGCTTGAGTTCTCTTTAAACCGCTTGATTTAGAAAAAGCCGACACTCCCATCCCATATACCAGCCCGAAATTCAAAGTCTTCGCCAAACGCCTATCATCGCGTGTCACCCTATCTAATGGAATTCCCAAAATCTTCGAAGCGGTGAGTGAATGGATATCCTGTCCTTTTTTAAACGCCTCGGTCATTTTAGGGTCTCCCGCCACTGCCGCAAAAATCCTAAGCTCCAGCTGGGAATAATCGAATGCCAAAAATGAAAATCCTTTGGGCGCCTCAAAAGCCGTCCTTAAATCTTTAGCCCAAATTGATTCTTGGGGAATATTCTGCAGGTTTGGCGACTGCGAACTTAATCTGCCCGTTGCCGTTCCGGTCTGGATAAACTCGGTGTGAATCCTTCCATCCGAACCCAAAAGACCCTGAAGGGGTTTCGCGTAAGTCGACAAAATTTTAAAATCCTCCCGATATTCTAAAATCAAATCAATAATTTTGTGCTCGCCCTTAAGCGCCGAAAGGCTTTCTTCCCGAGTCGAAACCGCGCCCCCCGCCGTCTTTTTCGTGAGTTTCTGGTTCAAACCTAATTTATCAAATAAAATTTTCGAAAGTTGCTGCGGAGAATTAATGTTGAATTCTTCTCCCGCCGCTTTGTAAATTTCTTTCGAATTTAACTCAAGCTTCTTCTCAATTTTATCTTCCAGTATTTTTAATTTTGAAACATCTACCATTACTCCATAATTTTCCATCTCCGCCAAAACTCGCAAAAGTGGCATCTCGATTTTATAAAACACATCCTCCATCTCGTACTCCGTAATTTTTCTCTTGGCGAAATCCAGCGCTAACTTAAAATCCTCACCTTTCCCATTAAAATCTTTTTTAAAAAACTTCTTAAAAACCGAAGCTGGATCGTAATTTTTAAATTCTGGATCCAAAAGCCAAAACGCCACGCCTAAATCATAATAAGGCGGCAAAAGGTCTTCCTTCTTTTGCCACAACTTCTTTATTGAATTTTTTAACCCAAAACCAACCTTGAGCCTCAAAGATTGATAATCTTTTGAGTCAAACCCGCCTCCTTCTGATTCATAAACCAAAACCTCTTCTCCCTTAAATTCCATTGGCGCCATAGGCAAATTACCAAAAATCGAACCTTGGCCAGAGAAATGTAGGGAGTTGGATGTTGGATGTTGGATGTTGGATATCTTTTTTTCTCCGTCTAACGTCTTACGTCTAACGTCTGACTGTTCTCCATTCACCCTCTTCACCAAACTCTCGAAACCTAAATTTTTAAAATATTCCTTGGCGCCTTCTTGATCGAAATTAACCTCAAGCTCGCCTATTTCTTTCAAATCCACCGGCACATCTTTTTTCAAAACCACCAGCGACTTCGAAAACTCGGCTTCCTTTTCCGTTCCTTCAAGTTTTTTCGCCGCTTTCGGATTGTCTTTAAGGTGAGCGTAAACATTTTCCAATGTTCCGTACTTCTGGAGCAACTCCATAGCTGTTTTGGGCCCCACGCCCGCTACTCCCTTAACATTATCAGACTGATCCCCCACTAAAGCTTTATAATCCGTAAGCTGCTCTGGCTTCAAACCATAACGGTCGAAAACCGCTCCTTCGTCATATATAAATGTATCACTGATCCCCTTCCTAAAAGTTCGCACTACTAGCTTTTTATTAGTCACCAATTGCAAAGTATCCAAATCTCCAGTCAAGATAACCACCTTCAAATCTTTCTCATTAATAAATTTCATCGCCAAAGTCGCTATAAGATCGTCCGCCTCAAATCCCGCCTTCTCAAAAATTTTGATTCCAAACTTAGCGAAAAGATTTCTCGCTTCGATAATCTGTGAAACTAAATCATCCGGCGCCTTCGGCCGCTGGGCTTTGTACGCTTCGTATTTTTCTTTCCTGAAAGTCCTCTCTGGCCGGTCAAAAAGCGCCGAGGCGTACTCCGGCTTTTCATCTTTAAAAATCCTAAGCAGGATGTTCGAAATCCCGTAAAGCGACTGTGTTGGACGTCCATCCGGCGCGGTAAGCGGCGGCAAAGCGTGGAAACACCTATGTATTAAAGAATTTGCGTCTATAAGCAGTAATGTCTTCATCTATACTATTATACAGCTTTTCTCTGCCTTTATTCTCGTTGACATATAAATATCAGCCCTATATCATTCTTCACAGAAACTCAACTGGCACAAACGAAACTCAAAAGGGAGGGAATATTGAAAACAACCACTGAAACACCCGCGGAATTAGCTCGGCCAATAAACCCAGTTCCAAGACATCCTTGCCCACTATATGGGTTTAGTGATCCCATATTGGGGCTGATGGGCGAACGGAATGACAATCACTGTCCGCTCATGCAAGCGCCTTGTGGAATGGAAATGGCCGGCATAGAACCAAACATCAGTCGCTGTCCTGCTGTGATGGCTGCCACACCGTATTCAATGTCCTATTGGACAAGCCACAAAAGACTCGGAGAAATACACGAAAGTGCCATGTGTCCGAGCGAATTTTTTCCACCAGAAACACCCACTTGGGGAGGCGTACCCTTTTCGGAGTTCCGGGAATATGTAATGCGCCCAGACACACCCAGACCCGAGTCCAAATCCAAATGACCCCACGCAATCCCAGAGCCCGCCTCGCAAGAGACGGGCTCAAATTCTATAAACACAACTTCTTTTCATTCCCACTGCCAAACACAAATTACTCGGTTTAGGAAAAATGAAACCTCCGCCTTATAATTATTAATACTAGCGCTCTATATGAAATCCAAAGAATCCTCAAAAGCTAATAATATAGATACTCTAATAATTTCCGACACCCACCTCGGCTCCGAAGTCAGCCGAGCCGAAAAAGCGTTCGCAGTCCTGAAAAAATATAAATTCCGCCAATTAATTCTTTTGGGCGATATATTCGACGACCTCAATTTCAATCATCTTGAAAAAAGCCATTGGGAATTACTATCCTACATCCATGAAATCGCCGACCCAAAGAAAAAAATCAAAATCGTCTGGGTTATCGGCAATCACGACATTCTCCTTCAAAATTTCTCAAACTTTATCGGCGTTGAAATCGTAAAAAAATACATATGGAAGTTTAAGGGTGAAAAATACCTGGCCATTCATGGACATCAATTTGATAGCTTTCTCCATAAAAATCCAATCATAAGCGCTATCGCTTCTTTTCTATATCTAGTCATCCAAAAACTTGATTCCAGAAAACAAACTATTAGTCGGTTTATAAAAAGAACCAGTAAGGGCTGGCTCCGGCTCTCCGCGCAAGTTGCCAAACGAGCTATTTTCTACGCACGCTGGAATAGAGCTAAATATATTTTTTGCGGTCACACCCATAAAGCTATGTCCGAAACATCCGGTAATATAAACTACTGGAACAGCGGCTGCTTCACTGATGTCCCCTCAAATTACATCACCATAAGTGAGGATGGTGTCAAAATTCATACCTGCTAAAAATCCCCGCTGATTTTCAGAATTCTAATATTTTCTTTATTACTATGTCTAAAAACAATTTTTTGCGCGCCTCGCGGCAAAATTCCTTTTATCCTCTCCGGCCACTCCACTAAAACAATATTTTCTGAATTATCAAAAATTTCCTTCAAACCCAAACTCAAAAGCTCTTTGGGTCTTTTTATTCTATAACAATCTAAATGATAAACATTTTTAAACTTTTTATTTCTCAATTTAAATCGTTTCATTAAAACAAAAGTCGGACTATTCACTCTTACATTAACTCCTAGACCCTTCAAAAAACCTTGTGTAAAGGTTGTCTTACCCGACCCTAAATCCCCCCTAAGCGCAAAAATAAGCGAACTTTTTGCATCCAACTTCTTACGTCCAACATCTAACACTCGCTTCGCGAGCTTAGCTCCAAACTTCTTCGTCTCGTCCGAAGAATAACTTCGATAAGTCTTCATGTTTTTTTACTACAAAAAATATAAGTCCTGTAAGCACGACCGAACTCCCTAAGAGTAAACCAAAAAAATCACCAAAACCCAAATTTTTATTCAAAGGCACGCCTGTTTGATAATTATTCGCCATCAAGGCCGTTTTCTCCAAAAACTTATTTTGCACTCCTGGTGTAGGTTCTGAAAAGAAGAAGGCTTGTCCTCCTAGGTTTTTTTCAGAAAAATCTTGGAGGGTTCTTGAGAAACTCTTTCCTTCCGGCGCCGAACCTAAAAATTGCTGATAATCAACTTGTTTTCCGGTTACGTTATATAAAAATAATTGTCCATCGGTATTCCCAAGTGAAATTTTAAGTTCTGGCTTTTTAAAAACCAAAAAACCTCCTGGCCTAATCTCTCCACTCAAAACAAATTTTGTCTTAGCTGTGGCCTTTAAATACCACCCAGAAAGATTAACTGCTTCTTTCCCGCTATTAAAAATCTCCGCAAACTCGCCACTCGCATCCTTCCCCACTGGATTCGGCAGCCATTCATTGATATAAATCATTAACCGCTTAAATTATAACTAAAAAAGTCCCCCATCTTTTTTTGCCTTGAGATGCTCATACGCCGCTGGCATCACCAATCGTCCAGCCGAAGATCTCTGCAAAAATCCCAAGCTCATCAAATACGGCTCATAAATATCTTCAATCACGCCTTTTTCCTCACTCAAAGCCGCCGCCAGTGTATTGATCCCCACCGGCCCCCCGTTAAATTTATCAATAATAATCTTAAGTAGCCGCCTATCATTCGGCTCCAGCCCTCGGCTATCAATATCGAGCAGTTCCAATGCCTTCATCGAGATCGCTTCATCAATTTCCCCATCTCCATGCACTTCAGCATAATCCCGCGCACGTTTAAGTAATCGATTCGCCACCCTAGGCGTCGCTCTCGATGCTCCTGCCAAAACCTCAACCGCCCGTGGGACAACCTTCACGCCCAATATTTTCGCCGAGCGGTTAATGATTATTTTAATATCCGCCAAATCGTAATAATTTAATCTGAAAGTCGCACCGAAACGGGATCGCAAAGGCCCCGACAAAAGATTTTCTCTCGTCGTTGCCGCCACGAGTGTAAAAGGAGGCAAGTCCAAGGTAAGAGTCCGCGCGCTTGGTCCCTTCCCCACCACTAAATGAAGCTTTCGGCTCTCCATCGCCGGATACAAAACCTCCTCAATCATCCGATTCATCCGGTGCGCCTCATCTATAAAAAGCACATCCCCGCTTTCGAGGTTTGTTAAAATCGCCGCGAGGTCTCCCGTCTTCTCAAGCGCTGGCCCGGACGTCACTTTAACCGGCGCCTCAAACTCGCGCGCCACTAAATATGCTAAAGTAGTTTTTCCCAAACCTGGCGGCCCGCAAAAAAGCAAATGATCCATCGCCTCGCCCCGCTTCTTTGCCGCCTCCATTATCACCCACAAATTATCCTTTATCTTCTCTTGACCCACGTATTCGCTCCAAGCCGTCGGCCTAAGCGCTTGGTCGATAGTCTTATCCTCGTTAACTTGAACTGAATTTGACACAGGAGTCTTCATTGATATTTAATTAATCCTTCGGTTTCTGCCTCCCCCACCACTTTTGCTAAAACTTATTGGTATATAAGTTGTCGAAATCATAGGGAGGGCAAAATTTTACCTTATCATGGTATTTCTAAGCAAAAGTGGTGGGGGATTGACAAAACAAAAAATTAATGCTAGACTATACGCCGGAAAGTGAAACCCTACGAAAGCTGTGTATCTATGATAACACGCTCCATGTAGGGCGAAACCCCGCACCTCTCCGCAAAGCGAAACTGGTGCGTGGGTAGTTGCCTTAAACCTGGGGGCTATGGACTTATTCTTAGTCTAAGGACGGCTTGGTTTCGGCGAAGCTCATCCTCGGAGTAATTCTAACCTCTTCTAAATTTATTTAGAAGAGACTCTACCTCCTGTCACGGGAGCCGCCCCCAGATTTAAAGCTGCTACTTCTTCTCTCATCTCCAAAATTAAGATTGAAGTGGTATCACCAGATATCGCTAATTTTTGTTTTAAGGACATTCGGGTTGGCGGTGGGATTATTAGTGTTTTTACAAAATAAAGGCGATGTCCGAAAAACAAAAATTAGCATCCTACCCACTACCATTCTATAGGCCCAGTCACTTCCTTCACTTCATCAAAGGTGGTCATTCCTTTTAGCACCTTGAGCACTCCGTCCTCCTGCATTGTGACCATCCCCTGTTCTTTGGCTAATTTTGAAAGAGCTATTTCCGAGGCTTCCCTTAAAATTGTTTCCTCGAACGTCGCCCCGGCTTCTAAAAACTCAAAAATCCCGATCCGACCTTTATAACCGAAGTGATTGCATTTTTCACAACCTGCCGGTTCATAAACCGTAAAATCCTTAAACGCCGCTTGGTCTACTCTTTTAGGTAGTTTTTCTAAAAATTTCTTCGCCTTTTCTTTTTCCTCAGCCGAAAGTTCTCTCAGCTTTTTGCAGTCGTCGCATAATTTTCTAACAAGCCGTTGAGCGATTACTAAACTTAACGCCGGCCCAATCGTCGCTGTCTTTACTCCTAAATCCACTAAACGAGGCACCGCTCCCACCGCGTCGTTCGTGTGAAGCGTCGAAAAAACGACGTGGCCGGTTAAAGCCGCCTGCATGGCAATCTCCGCAGTTTCTAAATCTCTAATCTCGCCGACCAAAATCACATCCGGATCTTGCCTTACTATTGCTCTCAAACCTTTCGCGAAAGTGTAGTCCGAACTCGGATCAACTTGAGTCTGCTCCATCCCTTTAATCCGATACTCAATTGGGTCTTCGATGGTAATAATTTTTTTCTCCGGATTAAGAAGGTATTTCAGAAAAGAATAAAGCGTGGTGGTTTTCCCTGATCCCGTCGGACCAGTATTTAAGATCAATCCATTCGGAGATTCGAGCTGCCTATAAACCAGTTTCAAATCGTCTTCCCTCAAACCCAACTCCGGCAAACCCACATTAATTGCCACCGGGTCCAAAATTCTCATCACAATCGTTTCTCCAAACTCAGAAGGAAGAATTGAGACTCTGATTTCAATATCTTTATTGGTTAAACTAATCGTAAAGCGCCCATCTTGAGGCACTCCGCGAACATTAATCTTCATCGCCGCGAGCAGTTTAATCCTTGAAACCAAACCTTGATAGTTTTTTAGCGGCAAGTTGCTTATCACATCATGCAAAATTCCGTCAATCCTAAATCGCACCCGCGTATCTTCCTCTTCGGCCTCGAAGTGAACGTCGGAGGCTTTGGCTGCCATTGCCTCCGCCAAAACCATTTGCAATAAATCCGCGGTTTTCATCCGTTCAAACTGCGAAGCTTCAAGCTCTTTTTTAAAATCATTTAAAGTCGGCCACCTGTTTATAAGTTCCTCGAGTTTTTTCTCCTCAATATCAACCTTCCCGGTAATTTCTTCCGTTTTTTGAGATAAAAACTGATAAAAATGCCACGCCTGCTTAATACCCGAAAGCGAACCCACAAAAACTTTCACCTCATACTTTTTATCCTCTAAACCCTTGATCACGGCTTTCGCCTCTGGTGCCCTGGGATCCGCCACCGCCACGGCCAGCTTTCTAACCCTGAGCTCTATAGCCACCATTTTGGCTTTTTTGGCCGTCTCTTCGGATATCAACTTCACCGCCTCAATCAAAACCGGCGTCTTACTTAAATCAACGTAAGGAATGTTAATTTCCTTTGCTAATCTTTGAGCCGCCCTATCTTCCCCTTCCTTCTTTAGTTGATCCAGTTTCTGGTTTACTGAAGTTGTTTTAGCTTCGGCCATTAGTTTATAATGTAAACTATAGGACGATACTAATGCAAATCAAAAAGTGGAAATCTATTTAACTTAAACATGGCCAACAAAGACCGAATCCCAACCAGTCTTGAAAACCAAGAAAACGCCGAGATCGCAGCAACCCTAGAATCAATAAATGAATTTGATTCATTTTCCAGCCTTTCTCCCGAAGAAAGAAAGGCTGCCGCGGGAAAATACCAGCGCTTCACTCAGGCAGAAGGTTCTGCTAGTGGCGCTTTTTCTCAGAAGGGAAAATATGTCGGCATGCCCGATGGCATGTTTTACGCGGAAGAGGTTGGCGAATCAGGAGAATTTAAAGTTTTCGTCCCGCCAATTATAAAAGCGGAACAAAACACTGTAGTAGATGACACCTTCGATATCATTAGAAGAGAGAAAACCCAAGGGCTTGCCAGGCTTCATGCTCAAGTTATTAAACCCGCCACATTTAAACGTCTCCCTTCTGGAGAACTGGAACTTTATCAAAGAGGAGTAATTGTGCGCTTCACTCCTGAAGAATGGGAACTGATCGCTCAAAAATCAGAAGGGCTTCAAATGACCGCCGAAATGGTTGGCCGGCTTGAAGAATTTGATAAAACCCTAAACTCTTTCCCGTCATTATCAAGTGAGTCTTATTTTTACAATCGAACAAGACCTGAATTAATGGAAAAATTCATCGCCAGAGAAATAACTCACGACGGGCTTATAGATGAACTTAACCGAATCAAAACCAACGCCAACAAAAAACCGGATCGAAAATCTCCCACCCCCCCACCTGAGAACCGGCCCATGCCCCCGAAGCCAGAAACACCTCCAACCCAAAGAGAAAAAATTATAATTGATTTAAGCGGCGGCTCTTATTCTATAGACGAAAGTGGACCCGAACCAACACTTAAGCCTAAAAGCATATTCCAAAGGGGAAATTTATACGGCGCAACAAGATACTTCCGATTCTTACAGCCAGACGATAGCAAAACTGGACAGTTTAAAATCACAGTTATCCATCCAGCCAAAGTAAAAAAAGGCGAAGGCGGCGATTGGGAACTTGTTGAAAAGGGCGAGTTGGATATTTCCCCCGCCGAGAGAGAGAACGAAGCACCGTCTCTAGAGAAAATACCAAAATGGTCTTTGGACGCAACAGAAATATTGGTGATTGAGGGTATTTCCCGCTATGCAACAGATTTGTCAATGCGAGAAAAAATCGCATCAATCATTTCAGAACACACACCATCAGACGCCGCGGATATTCTTATTGGGGATAATTATTGTCGGCCAGGCAGAGACGATATCGTAAGAGTTATTAATGAGTTTAAACCTAAAACATCAGAAAATCCGCCGGCACAACCCGAAGCCGAGCCAGTAAAACCAGAAACTGGTCACGACCCCGAAATTTGGGAGATGACTCAAGGCCAATATCTAGACTGGTGCCGCACCGAAGGAATTTTAGATGTAAATAGTCCGAAATACGCCGAAGAACTAGAAGCCGCCATCGCTCACTACAAAAGCTCAATCGCCGCCCAGCTCGAAGAAAATCCAAATTCCGTACCAGAAAATGTTCGCGAAGAATATGCCCGCGCAACCGAAAAACAACCCCAGCAATTAGATGCCTCAATCTCCCAAAACCCCAGCTCATCCGTTGAAAAACCAGAACCTCCAACCGAAACCAACACTTCTCTAGAAAACGAACTGAATGACCTTCAATTCCAACGCGCCTTACAAGAAGTAATTGAAAAACAAATTACAAACGAAAAGCGGCTTGCCTCTGTTTTAAAGACCAACGCAACAAAAGCCATAGAATTATTAGACCGACTAGAAAAGCAAGGCATTATTAGCCCTTATGACAAAAAAAGCAAACCGCCACGTGAAATTCTCTGGAATAGAAAACAACTAAGAGAAATAATAGCTAGAACAAGAGGAAGCCGCCGAGCCAAAGAATCCACCATCCAAGAAGCCCTTGAATCAGAAGACCTCTATGTCAGATGCATCGCTCTCCTGCTCGCCGAATCTCGCAAAGGGAAACCTTTCTCCCAAAGAGGTCTCCTAATGGAAAAATTTGAGCTGGACCGAAAGAAAACAGATGAAATCTTCACCCGCCTCGTTGCCGACGGCCTAATCAAAAAAGATGGACTTCGCACAATCCTTAACCACCAAGCCATGGCTGATTATCTAAAGACTCTTTCCGAAAACCCGCCGACGCAAAAAGAGGAAGTAGATCAAGAAGAACCTAAATCCGAGAGAGTTTTTATCCCAGAAAAAATACCAAACGCAGATAATAAAATAGGCGGCAAAGTTAACCCGCAACTAGAACTCTACAACAATCCGGAAGACCCCCTATCGCCAAGATGGGAAACAGGCACGCCTGTCCCACAGCAAGTCCCCCCACCTGTTTCTGAAGGAATTAAAACAGAAGAAACCCTTCCTGAAACACTGCCAGCAGAAACCATCAAAACTTACACCGAAAAAATCTACTCTACAGCTAATAATTTATTAATAAGAAAAAATAAAGCTGAAACTAGGCTCGCTCAATTAACATCTCCCGATCCGGAAATCCAAAAATCTTTAGATGCTTTAGTAAAATTGACACTTCAAGCTACGGACAAAGTGCCCGGCATAAGAGAAGCTTTAAACACCGCCGGGGAACGTTTCGACGAAGGGGGAATCAACCACGGAGAATATTTAATCGAAGCGCAAAAAATTCTCGATCAAGCCCACCAAGAAATTAACCCAATCCTAGAACGAGCCGAACAAGAAATAAGTGCCATCGAAGATCAAATTAATTCCCTCCCTCAACTCGAAGAGAACCCCGCCGAAGCTGGCATCGCCACCGCCGATAAAGCCACCGAAGCCGAAATAGATAAATCAGAAAATCCCACCGCCATCAGAAGGTGGATGAGCAAAGCTAGAAAACATTTTTTGCGCATTGCCCTTGCTCTTTTAATTGGAGCTGGCGGAGGTGGCTACGCTGTATACAAAACCCTCGAAAACCGGGGTGAAAAAGAAAAAGCGGCAGAGGTCTTGAAAAAATCCGAAGAAACTGCGCCCACCCAAAAACCCACCCCCCCTTTTGAAGATACCGTCTCACAAAAAAAAGAGGGAGTTGACCAGGAACGAGTTCAAGATAGTATTAAAAATCCTGACGACTTCATCCCAGCTAAAGAACCGACAAAAGAAGAACGAGATAAAACCATCGACCAAGCTTTAGTCGCCAGAGAAGAAGCAATTCGAGCCCAAGCTCATTCCCAAGTCGAACCTCCGCCCCCGCCAGCGAGTAATGTATCATACGAGATTCCACCCCCTCCTCCCGGTGAAATAAATGAAACCGAAACCTCGCCACCCCCGCCCGACGGAAAAAGAGAGACCGAACCCAAAACCGAAAGTGCCGCTACCGAGCGCACTGTAAAACTCAACCAAATTTTAAAACAAGTCGGTATGAAACCAGAGGAATACGGAAGCATTAAAGATACCCCCCTCAAACAATTCCTAAAAAACTACGGCGACCCACTGTATAATATGAATGCTGTTACTGCTTATATTACTGGCGACCCTTATGTAGTATCGCATCGTAACTCACTATCTGTGGCTATCTTAAAAATGGCCCCAACTGGGATAACTGGGATGGAAAAAGAGATGACTATTGACGAATGGTTTAGATACCGCGAATCAATAGGTAAATAAAATGTATGCTAGATATCTTTAAAACCCTAAAACTTGAAAATTTGAGCGATGAAGAGAAAGCTGAAATCATAGCCCAAATCGCCGAACCTCTTTCAAAGCGGATTATGCTCTACGCCTACGAGCATTTAAGTGAGACTGACCGCGCTGAGTTAGAAACGCTCGCTGACCAAGCCGACGAATCCAAAATCAGCGCTTTTATAAAATCCAAACTCCCCGGCCTCGACCAGATCGCCTCCATTGAAGCTCTAAAAATAATTGAAGAGGTTAGGAAAAAGATTTAATACAAATTACGCTCTAAAACCCCAGCTATAATTTCCAGACATTCGGGTTGGCGGTGGGATTATTAATGTATTCTAGAAATAAAGGCGATGTCCGGAAATTATAGCTGGGGTTTCCTTTTTTGTGTTTTTCGGTTAAAATCTTTCTACATATGTCACACAACTTTTATAAAAATCTTCTCTGGGCTATCGGTTCTCTAATCGTTTTCTCTTTAATTTTTTCGTCCCTTATAGGAAACACCGCGACGCCGAAAGAAATCAGCGTAGGAGAACTCGCCTCAAAAATTAATTCAGGCGAAGTTGCCCAAATCCAAATCAACGGCGAAAAACTTGCAATCACTCTTAAAGATAAAACAGAAGTCACCGCCAAAAAAGAAACCGACGCCAGTTTAACCGAAACTCTAAAAAATCTTGGCGTCGATACCGTTGCTCTCCAAAAAGTGGAGCTTAAAGTTGAAGACCAATCCGGCTGGCAATTCTGGGCCGGAATTTTAATCCCTACCCTTATCCCCGTCATTATTATTGGATTGATTTTCTTTTTAATGTTCCGGCAAGCCAAATCCGGCGTCAATCAAGCTTTTAATTTTGGCCGCTCTAATCTTCGTCTCTCCACTTTCGGCAAAGAGAAAATTCTTTTTAAAGATGTCGCCGGCCTCAAAGAAGCAAAAGAAGAATTAGCTGAAGTGGTTGAATTTCTAAAAAACCCGAAAAAGTTTTTAGACCTTGGAGCTAAAATTCCCCGAGGCGTTCTTTTGGTCGGCTTACCCGGCACCGGGAAAACCCTATTAGCTAGAGCCACCGCCGGCGAAAGCAATGTTCCTTTTTTCCACATCTCCGCCTCTGAATTTGTTGAAATGTTTGTGGGCGTTGGTGCCTCCCGCACCCGGGACGCGTTTCTAACCGCCAAAAAAGCTTCCCCTTCTATTCTTTTTATCGACGAAATCGACGCCGTCGGCCGCCAGCGCGGAGCCGGCCTAGGCGGCGGGAATGACGAAAGAGAGCAAACCTTAAATCAAATTCTAGTCGAGCTCGACGGCTTCGACCGCGACACCCGCGTCATTGTCCTTGCTGCCACTAATCGGCCCGACATCCTTGACCCCGCCCTTCTTCGTCCCGGCCGCTTTGACCGTCGAGTCATCCTCGACCTACCAGACCTAAACGATCGCGAAGAAATCCTCAAAATTCACTCTCGAGAAAAACCCTTGAGTAAAGACATCAACCTTAGAAAAGTGGCCCAGAGAACTCCCGGTTTTTCCGGAGCCGATCTCGCTAATTTGATGAACGAAGGCGCCATTTTAGCCGCTCGCAAAAACCAAAAAAGCATCAGTGAAGAAGATCTTTTTGAATCTGTCGAAAAAGTTATCCTTGGCCCCGAAAGAAAAAGCCGTGTTATTTCAAAAAAAGAAAAAGAAATTGTCGCCTACCACGAATCCGGCCACGCTATCGTCACCGCATCCTTGAAAAACTCCGACCCAGTTCATAAGGTCACCATCATCAGCCGTGGACTGACTGGCGGCTACACTTTAAAACTTCCCACCGAAGACCGCCGGATTCACACCCGTTCCCAGTTTTTAAATGAACTGGCTACTTTGATGGGAGGATTTGCCGCCGAGAAAATTGTTTTTAGCGACGTTTCAACCGGCGCCTCAAGCGATCTCAAGGAAGCCTCAGCGCTCGCCCGTAAACTAGTCACTAAATACGGCATGAGTGAGGATCTTGGCCCTATGAATTTTGGAAATACCGAAGAGCTTATCTTCCTGGGACGCGAAATATCTACAGAGAAAAATTACTCCGAAAAAACCGCCATTAAAATCGACGAAGAGATGACCAAATTCATCAAACGCGCCTACGACCTGGCAGAAAAAATCATTAAAATCAACCGCAAAGCCTTGGATAAAATCGCCGAAGCCTTACTAGAAAAAGAAACCCTAGAACAAGAAGAATTCTATAACCTCCTCAAGCCATTCAAAATCAAACCCCTCACGGCTTAATTTCTATCAAAAGAAGATAGACAGAAAACCGCGTAGTTGCAATTCACCCCAAAGGCAACCCCTCTCAGCACGCCCCCCCTAAACACCGGGTTTAGAGTACTACTTAAAGCAACCCCCATAATATAGCGGCCCCCATCGGAGCCATACTGGTAAACCGAATCGGAATCGAGGTCTATATTAATCCTTTTATCTTCAAAGCCGCTTTTCTTTAAAACCTCAAGCAACGCGCCCCAATTCTCCGGTGCCGCTCCGAAACCTCCCGCGCAATTTCCGGGCCCAGGATAAAAACCGCATTTTTTATAATAGTTATCAACTAACACTCGGGTTCCTTTCAGATTCAAAACGCGCCTGTCATCCAAAACTCTAGAAAAATCCTTCTCCCACTCCGCTTTTGATTTTACATTCAACGGCTCTTCTAAACCCGGCGATGGCTCGTTAAATTTTGAATAAAGTGTGTCCCAGTCTAAATCGATATTCCAAACTCCTTTCTTGTTCTTTATTTTTAGACTCACCAGTGTCCGGAGTGGAACATTTTTATCTTTTCCAACCCACATTTCAATATCCCCAGAAAACTCTACTTCTTGAAATTTCTTTTTCCACCCGTCAACTTTTTCCTGTGTAGACAATCCCTCGTTCGCCGCATCCGAACTAACCAGCAAAACTGAATCAAGCCAGCTCGCAAAAAACTCTTGAAAAAAATTTTGGTCAATGCTTAGGCTAAAATGATAAGCCTGAATCCCCTCCACATTTTCATCCGCTAATTTTTCCTTAACACTTAAAAACTGGTTATCTTTTAGTAGTTTATTGAAAATCCTCCGCCGATCTGCAGAAAGCGGAATCATATTGGCATCTATTGGGATACTATCTCCCTTCACCCACTGACCCATAACTGGCGTGTTTTCTAAAAAACCCACCCCACCCCCCGCTCGAGTCAATTTAAAATAAGCTGTTTCCCCAATCAAAAGCACCTCCCCGCTTGCCAAAATTTCTGACAATTTATCGCTCGAAACTTTAGCGTTAACCTCGACAGAAACTTTCAACTGCCCGTCCGACGAGAAGCTCGAATAACCCCCAGCATCAAACACTAAAGTCGAACTGCTTCTTTTTTCTTCAAATATTCGACCCAAATCCAATCCTAAAAATTTCAACGAAGAGGAGACGTTTGGAATATTAAAATCTATTTTCCCTTTAGTGTCGTACCTAAATGAACGCGCTCCGATTAAATTATTAATAGTCGAACTCAAAATCACCTCTAAAGACTTGCTCCTGGGATATAAATAAAAAACATAAACCGCGCCCGCCAAAATCGCCGCCACCCCAACCGCCGCCAAAAGCCGCAGTTTCCACCGGCTCTTTTTTATCTGGACATCAATCACTCTCGGCCGAAGCACCGCCGTTGCCGCCTTTTGTTGTTTTGAAAAAAATTCTTCTCCTCCAAGTTCTATAATCGCCTCTTCAACTTCCGTCTTTTTCCAGCCCGATGAAATGAGAATTTTTTTAGTCGATTCGGAACCTTGCCCCGAAGCCGCAAATTGCTCTATCTGCCCCAAAAGTTCAGGGTTCGTCATACCTAATTCTACTCCAAAATCTCCCCTTATTAACTGAGAGTGTTAATAACTTATATAATTGTCGGTCCGGCAGGGATCGAACCTGCGACCCAGCGCTTATAAGACGCTTGCTCTACCACTGAGCTACGGACCGATTTTTCCTTAATTCCTTTAAACCAAAACGAAATCTAGCTAGGCAAGTTGTGAAACGCTCGGGTTGGCAGTGGGATCAATTATTAAATATATAAACAAAGGCGGTGTTTCACAACTTGCCTATCTACCTAACTAAATTATCAAACCTCTGCATCGCCTGAACTGCTTGGTTGTTAAAACTATTGATAGCCGTTACTTCTGTATTTATCTGATTCACTAAAGTGCTGACTTGACTCCCTTGAATTCCACTCCCAGTAAACCGCCCTCGCAAGGCCTCAAGGAGTTGTCCTAAGTAACCGCTATAATTAACCAACCTGCTGATTAGCGCCAAGTGGTTGCTAATCGCTTCAAGCGCTGCCTGCCTAGCCTCAAAAGATTTTAAGTCGGAAAGCGCTTTCGTCATCTTCTCAAGTTCAGCTGAAAGCTTAATGGCTTCATCACGAATTTCTCTACTTCTTGAAACCGCCGCCGTTACTAAATTCAAAGCCTCGGTAAAATTTCCGGACTTATCCAGTTTATTTATCGCCTCAAGATCAGCCACTGATCGGCCGGAAAGATTAACAATATTTTGAGAGATTATAGCGCCTTGAAGCCTGGCATCCGAAAACTCAGAAGGGACGCCTCCTCCAAAAGACCGCGCCAAAATTACGAGCAGATACCCGCCAACCACCACTAGTATACTAATAAAATAAATTCGCGGTTTTCGGGAAAAACTTGCCATTGCTACTTTTTAACAAATTTAAGCCTAGTAATCAAGTGACCTGAGCGGGTAAGGGGAGTCGAACCCCTGTCATCAGCTTGGAAAGCTGAGGTAATGCCGTTATACGATACCCGCGATCCAAATAGCGAATTTCGCAAAACCAATCTTAGCACATTCCTCTCCGCTTATTCAAATTACCACATCTTGATGAAACAATGGTTATATGTTAAAAACCTCACAGGCCAAAGTTTAAACTTTGTTGACAACCAACGGATTTCAACCAAGGAGGGGCTGTGAAAAAAATCGCTTGTTTTGTAATTGGAATCATCTTCGTGCTCATGTTGCCATGGGCAACCCCGTCAACCGCGCAAGTGAATTCCAGAATCAAGAGTTTTGAAATGGGTCTCTGGTCGCGCTATGACCAAGTCTGGGTTTACTTTCTTAAACCCAATACCGAGAAAGACTCAACCCTTACAACGTCCACTTTCTACATTCCGCCTGATAACATTGCTCCCCGATCACTTTTTCTTAAAGAAAGCTGGCTCCGCTTCTACGACAACAATCGGTCACGATGGGTTTTAGTGAAAGACATAACCAACAACCCAACCGAGACGGAGATGTGGCGAAAACTCCTCATCAAGGCCAAGTATGGTGGCTACCAGTACATCTACGACTTCCTCGAAGAAGTCATCTGCCGAACTTATGGCGAGAGTGCTCCTCTTGTCATGAACGACCTCTATAACGAAATTATGTCAGCGTTTGTTTATCATGGACAATTTCCCACCTCTTCTCGGGGAGTGTGGTATTGTCTCCAGGAATACACTCGGCTGAAACGTGCCGGGAAAGTGCCGATCAACGACCCCGAAGGAGAAGCTCGGCTCATCGAGGGTGGGCGACCACATTTTCGTCTGCCACTCATACCAAGATCTTTGTTCTACCGCATGCAGGATTAATGATTAATCCATGCAAGCCAAAGCGGGTCTGGTTCAAAACCAGACCCGCTCTTATTTTTATACTCTTAAACCACTACCTTGAAAAAACTCTTCTTCCCAATCTTAACCACCTCTCCCCCTTTAAGTGATAATTCCTCTTTTGGATTTTTAAAAACCTTCCCCCCTAAACTAAATCCTCCCTGCTCAACCAGCCGCCACGCCTGCGCCTTACTTGAAACAACCGTGCTCACCAAAACCAAATCCGCCACCGAAATTTCCGCTTTTAGCCTTAAGCTCGGCAAATCCACCGACAAATCCTTTTTTGAAAAAATTTTAGTGAAATTCTCCCCCGCCTTTTGCGATGCTTTTTCTCCGTGATAAAGTTTCACCACTTCAAAAGCTATCCTCTCTTTTATTATTTTTGGATTAGTTCCAGAATTCAACTTCTGAAGTAAATCTTTTACATCATCTGCGTTAAGCCTTGTAGTCAATCCCAAATACTCCAGAATAAGTTCATCCTTTATCGCCATAATTTTGCCGTACTGATCAGTGGGCGAATCTATAATATTAATCACATTCCCCCAACTCGTACTCATTTTTCTCCCGTCTGTTCCAAGAAGCATTTTCGTCGTCATCACGCTTTGTGGTTTTTGCCCATAGTGCTCTTGAATTTTTCGCCCCGCCATTAAATTAAAAAGTTGGTCGGTTCCTCCAATCTCCACGTCCGCTTTAACCACTACAGAGTCATAACCCTGCATTAAAGGATAAAAGAACTCTCTTAAACTAATCTCTTCTTCTTTTTCCCATCGCTCCGCAAAATTTCTCCTCTTTATCATTTGTTGAGCGGTAAAAATATCCGCCAACTCGGAAATTTCTTTAAAATTCAAACGCGAAAGCCATTCACTATTGTATCTGACCTCCACCTTTTTAATATCCAAAACCTTCCCTATTTGTGGTAAATAATTTTTAAGGCTTTTTTTAATTTGCTCCTTAGTCAAAAATGGCCGTTTCGCCAGCTTATCCGAAGGATCTCCGATTTGAGCGGTAAAATCGCCAATGATTAGAACAATCTTATGCCCTAAATCTTGAAATTCTCGGAGTTTCCATAAAACCACCGCCCGGCCGATATGAATCTTATCCCCCGTCGGATCCACCCCATGTTTCACCTGTAACTTTTTACCCGAAAGAAGTAGCCTCCTCAGATTATCTTTTTCAATCACGCCATCTACGTTCCAGGTAAGTAAACTCTCAATTTCTTTTTCTTTATTATTCGCCATATCCCAATAATGCCCATTTTACCATAAACAAGCGGTTGACACATACAAAACAAAAGTCTAATCTAATAACCAGCACTCCAACCGGAATAACCTCACCTTTCACCCCATCGGGAGGAAAAAGAAGCGATGGTAAACAGGCCCTCTGCTCGTAGCGACACTCGCATCTTTAGAAAACTCAAGGATGCATTTCCTGAACAACCCAAATCCCGATCGGCCAAAAACATCCCTCGCATCCCTCACACAATCTCAATTAGCACGGAAGATGGAGTAAGAACTCTCCCGATGGATGTTGCGTCCCAAAAACGCGCAATCAGAACCGCGAGAAAAGCAGCCAGGCAGGAAAGGGGCCGCCAAGACCACAATCTCGACTTCAAGATTGTTGTGCGAGTTTACGCCGGCAAAAAAAAAGTGTTCGAGGAAGTCACACCCTAAAATGGAATCGAAAGCCCCCGCTCAATCCATTTGAGTCGGGGGCTTCGTCACTTCAAAGACACTTTCAATTTATTTGCTGTTTTTAATAATCTCGTCAACCAATCCGTATTCTTTCGCTTCTTGAGGAGTCATATAAAAATCTCTATCCGTGTCCCTTTCAATCTTCGCCACTGGCTTGCCGGTATGTTTGGCTAAGATTTGGTTAATCTTATCTTTGATTTTAATAATGTGCCTGGCGGTAATTTCAACTTCAATTGCTTGCCCCTCAACTCCCCCCATCACTTGGTGAAGTAAAACTTCCGAGTTAGGCAAAGCAAATCTTTTTCCCTTCTTGCCGGATGCGAGCAACACTGCCCCCATCGAAGCCGCCATCCCCACGCAAATTGTCTGCACGTCCGGCTTCACATACTGCATCGTATCATAAATCGCCATCCCCGCCGTCACCGATCCGCCTGGAGTGTTTAAATAAATCTTAATATCTTTTTTTTCGTCTTCGTGAGCCAAAAACAAAAGCTGGGCGATAACAGAATTAGCCACTACGTCCGTAATCGGCCCGCACAAGAAAATAATCCTCTCTTTAAGAAGGCGAGAATAAATATCATACGCCCTCTCCCCATATTGGCTCTTTTCAATTACTGTTGGAATTAAATTCATGTTTTGTTAGTTTTTTCTATAACTGCTTGCCACGTAGAAAAACAAAGTTTTTATTTGGGGTAAGTATAAGATTCATATTTGTATTTTAATACCGACTACGCCAGACCACAAGCGCAATCCCAAAACCCTACCTCTTCAAAAACTTGACCAAAAGCAACGCTACAATATTCATTACCTTAATCAAAGGATTAATCGCCGGCCCCGCCGTGTCTTTATAAGGATCTCCTACTGTATCTCCTGTCACCGCCGCCTTGTGCGCTTCAGAGCCTTTACCTCCAAAATTTCCGGCTTCGATATATTTCTTCGCATTATCCCAAGCCGCTCCGCCGGAAGTCATCGAAATCGCCACAAAAAGTCCAGAGATAATCGCCCCGATTAAAAATCCCCCCAGAGCCAACGGCCCCAAAACAAATCCCACCAAAACAACCGCGACCACCGGCAAAAGAGCCGGCACTATCATTTCTCTCAAAGCCGCCTTAGTCACAATATCCACCGCCTTGCCATATTCGGGCCTCGCCTTTCCCTCCATTAATCCTTTAATCTCTCTAAACTGTCTCCTGATTTCATCCACGAGTGCCCCCGCCGCTTTCCCCACCGCCCTCATCGCAATTGAACCGAAAAGAAAAGGAATTGATGCTCCTAAGAAAAGCCCAGCTAAAACATATGGGTCTTTTAGTTCAAAAAATAAACCCGAAAGCTTCCCCGCGTACTCTCCGAAAAGTACCAAGGCCGCCAGCCCCGCTGAAGCAATTGCATAACCCTTCGTCACCGCTTTTGTGGTATTCCCTACCGCATCCAAAGCGTCTGTCACCTCACGCACTTCTTTGGGCGCTCCTGTCATCTCGGCAATCCCTCCGGCGTTATCCGTAATCGGACCAAAAGAATCGATAGCCACAATAATTCCAGCCACCGAAAGCATTGATGTCGCCGCGATCGCTACTCCATAAAGTCCAGCGCCGCCAAACGAGTAAGCTGAAAGAATCCCGGCTACGATTATTACAATCGGAAGAAAAGTTGATTCCATTCCCACTGAAAGTCCGATAATAATATTTGTCCCGTGCCCAGACCTGGAAGCCTCGGCGATACTTTTAACCGGACGATATTTTTTTGAAGTGTAATAATCAGTCACTTTAACCATTAGCGCCGTAACCGCTAATCCAATTAAACTCGGAACATAAAATTTCATAATATTCCCCGGGAAAAAAAATTTAGTGGCGAAGAAAAAGAAAATCGCCGACAAACCCATCGACACCATAAGCCCTTTATAAAGAGCGCCCATAATATCTTTACTCTTCCCGATCTTCACAAAGAAACTGCCTACAATCGAAGCTAAGATCGCGAGCCCCCCCAAAACCAGCGGGAAGGCTACTTGACTCCCGGTTAGAGCTGAAGTTATCCCAACTAAAATTGCCGCCGTAAGCGTCACGGCATAAGTTTCAAAAAGATCAGCGGCCATTCCGGCGCAATCGCCCACGTTGTCACCCACATTGTCCGCTATTACTCCAGGATTTCTTGGGTCATCTTCCGGAATTCCCGCCTCAACTTTCCCAACCAAATCCGTACCCACATCCGCCGCCTTCGTAAAAATTCCTCCCCCCAATCGCGCGAAAACTGAAATCAAAGAGCTCCCAAAAGCCAGACCTAAAAGCGCGCCCGTATCAGAAAATAACCAATAGAAAACTGAAACCGCTAAAAGCCCCAGTCCCACTACCAAAAACCCAGTCACCGATCCTCCGAGGAAAGCCACCCTAAACGCTCCCGGCAAACCCTTTCTAGCCGCCTCGGTTGTTCGCGAATTTGTATCCACCGCCGTCATCATCCCTAAATATCCCGCCAAAGCCGAAACAAAAGCCCCAACTACAAACCCCAAAGCCACCAGCTCTCCTATCGCGAGAAGAATAACGGCAATAATCGCCGCCACTACCACTACTGTTTTATTCTGCCTCCTAAGATAAGTCTTCGAACCCTCTTTAATCGCGTCTCTGATTTTTATCATCTCCGGATTTCCCTCCGGATACTTCTTGATCGAAGAAATAAGAAACAATCCAAACCCAATCGAAACTACCGCTAAGACAATTGATATAATAATTCCCATGTTTTATTTTATATTTTATCAGCGAAAATTATTCGCTTCCGTCACCCGCCTCTTTATTATCTTCACTCTTCCTCTCCGAAGTTTCTGCTACCACTATTCCTGCCACTCCTCCCTCCTGAACCTCGTCTGGACGATTTTGAGACCTCACGTCAATCTTCCAACCCGTAAGCCGCGCCGCCAATCTCACGTTCTGCCCCCCTCGCCCAATCGCTAAACTCAACTGATCCTCTGGCACAAACACCCGCGCCTCTCGCCTTGGTAGAATTTCAACTCCCCGCACTTTAGCTGGAGAAAGGGCATTACCCACAAACTTCTCTGGGTCTTCAGACCATTCAACAATATCAATCTTTTCATTCCCTAATTCGTTATTCACCACCATCACTCTTGTCCCTCTTTGGCCCACAAGCGCCCCCACCGGATCTACTCCCGGCGCGTGAGAAATCACCGCTAGTTTAGTCCTATTCCCCGGCTCTCTAGCAATAGCTTTAATTTCTATCACTCCCTCGGCCAATTCCGGCACTTCGGATTCAAAAAGCTTCATCACAAATTTCGGATGAGACCGGGAAAGAATAATTCCTGGCACCCTCGTGTCTTCTTGCACCGCTAAAACCAAAAACCTCAACCGCTCACTCGGTCGATAGTGTTCGCTTGGGATTGATTCGTTGGCAAACATCACTCCCACCGTTCTACCTAAATCAACATAAATATGTCCCCTCTCAAATCGCTGAATTACTCCGCTCACAATCTGCCCTTCTTTTCCTCGCCACTCCTTAAGAATCGAATCCCGCTCGGAACCTCTTAACTTTTGGAGAATAACCTGCTTCGCCGCCTGAGCCGCAATCCTTCCAAAATCTTCATGCGTCTCAAGCGGGAAATTCAACTCCTCTCCTAAAACAACGTCTTTTTTTATTTTCTTCGCTTCCTTAAGAAAAATATGCCTCTCGAGATTATATCTCGGTAGTTTTACCTCATCCGAAGCTCCTGCTTCAAATTTTTCCGGCTCATTTTTTCTATCAGGCGTCACAGGTTCTTCTTCTCCTTCCTCCATGATTCTCACCGTCGTTTCGTCCACCACCGTTTTAACCTGACGAAATTGAACCTCCCCGCTCTTAAAATCCAGCTTGGCTTTTACCACTTCTCCCCGCTCGCCGTATTCTTTCTTATAAGCCGCCGCTATCGACGACTCAATCGCCTCGATAACTTGATCGGGGTCGATTCCCTTCTCCTCCGCAATCTGCGTTATTATTTTGTTTAAACCTTTAATATCAAACATTTTGATTTCTCTACAAATTACTAATGAAATACGGATATACAAATCATTGAATTGGAACTATCCCATTCCTTTCGTATATTCGTAAAAAATTTATATTTTGTAGCCTTTTATTAATAAAGTCCGCATCTCGCGGACTTCTCAGAAACTACCTTACTATTATATACCATAAAAAAACTCCGTCAAGAGTTTGAGCCAGTACCAAGCCCCAAAAACCTACATTTTTTGACCCCTTGACAAATCTCTATAGAAGAGTACAATACATGCCAGAGTTGTCGGTCGATCTATAACCATAGAAACAGAACGTTATACGACCGGCAATCACAACCTATACGCCCGTCTGGGATGGACCCAGAGAAGGAGGACTCATGGGAAGTACGTTAATCAACACGAATAATTACAAATTGAGTTTCGCCTGACGGTCCGGCCAACGCGGCCACGTGATTGGTCCGCACGTTGGCTAGGCTCCTCGAGTGGAGTTCGAAGCCAATGATGCGGTCACCGGCGAAAGGCACCCGATGCTCGAAAACTTCGGCAGCCAATCGCCATACTTTCCCTCTCCTATGAAACCCGAAGAGGGCAGGAGAGGCAACACCCCCGGACGCACGATTTCAATTGGGATTCCAATTGGTGCGTCCGGGCTTTCTTTTTAACCAAAACTTGACCCCAGAACTAATTGTGGAAAAGTTTTCTTGAAATACACAGTTAAGAGTGTAAATCAGAAAGTTTCGGGAATTATAGGTATATTGATAACTCGAAAAATTTCACAATTAGTACTGGGGTTGACACTTTTCTAAAACCCGCTAAAATAAGCTTAACTTAACTAATCCCTCCTTGAGCCACTCGAACCGGCAATAAGCAAAATAACAACTTGAAACTAGAATCTTTTTTATCCTTTTCTAAACTGTATTAACAAGATTTAATCTTGTTAATTAAATGTACTTTTAAGTAACGCATACCCCGTACTGAAATTTGAACCTCCCCAAGCTTCAGCTTTTCAAATTTCTAGTATCGGGGCTTGCCCCTTCACAAAATTTGCACTTAAACTATTGCGAGATACGAAATAAAAGCTGGGGTGGCGGAATTGGCAGACGCGCTGGTTTCAGGGACCAGTGATCGCAAGATCGTAGGAGTTCAAGTCTCCTCCCCAGCACCAAACCAAACGTCAAACCAAGATTAACCAAGAAAAAAATAATGCGGGGCAAATTTAGTGCGGGGTTCAGGGCGCTATGACCGCAAGGTCGTGAGGGTTCAAATCCCTCCCTGCCCACAAAAGCTTCAGCGAAGGTGGGCCGCTTAATAAATAATAGTCAGACGCTTAACAACTTAAATAAAAAAAATAACAAAATCACATTAAATTAAACAAACACAAAAAAATAAATAAAAAATGATAAACAAACCAGCATATCGACCAGGAAACAAAACGATTCCTGATCAGAAACAAAAAACAGAAAAAATCACATCTCGAACCCGGCGTTCTTTCCGTTCGCCAGATAATACTCAAAGAAGCCACCGCCCGGCATCGTCTTTCGAGCGCGCGCCTCTCCGCCAAACAGTCAAAACAAACGAATCAGACAAACTTCGCTTCGTGCCTTTGGGCGGTCTCGAGGAAATCGGGCGCAATATGATGTTTTTAGAATATAAAAACGAAATTGTTATTATTGACGCCGGCCTCCAATTCCCCGAAGAAGAAACCCCCGGCATCGACTTCATTATTCCTAACGTCAGCTACCTGGAACCGAAAAAGGCCAACATTCAAGCCCTCATCATCACTCACGCCCACTACGACCACATCGGTGCCATTCCTTATATAATGGAAAAAATCGGAAATCCTCCTATTTACTGCACGTCGCTTACTAAAGCTTTAATCGAAAAAAGGCAGGAAGATTTTCTAAACAGACCCAAACTCAATATTATCGTCGTCAAAAACGGCGACACCATAAAACTTTCCAACCACTTCGAGGCCGAGTTTTTTGGCATCTCTCACACCATTCCTGAATCAACCGGCGTGCTTCTCAAAACCCCAGTCGGCAACATCGCGAACTTAGGCGACTTTAAAATCGAATACGACGACGAAGGAAATGCTTTAGATGCCGCGAACCTAGAACGTATCGGCAAAAAAGGAGTCCTCGCTTTCACTATCGACAGCACCAATGCCGACAAACCCGGCCACTCCGAATCCGAACGCGCCGTCGAAAGGAATCTCGAAGAACTATTCAAAGTCGCCGAAGGCCGCATTATTGTGGCCATGTTCGCTTCGGTCCTAACCCGCATCGCGGAATCCATCAAGATCGCCGAAAAACTCGGCCGTATCGTCACTCTCTCCGGTTACTCGATGAAATCCAATGTAGAAATCGCCAAGCGTTTGGGTTTTATTAAATCCAATCCCGAAACCATCATCCCCGTCGAAGAAATTCATAAATACCGGGATAATAAAATTCTCATTCTTTCAACCGGCGCCCAAGGAGAAACCAACGCCTCGCTTATGAAAATCATAAACGGCGAGCACCGCCATATACGTATTAAACCCGGCGACACCGTTATCTTCTCCGCCTCCGTTATTCCCGGAAACGAAAGAAGCGTCCAGGGACTTAAAGATAACCTCGCCCGCCAAGGTGCCATCATCTTCGCTTCGGACATTATCGATATCCACGCTTCTGGCCACGCCCCTAAAGAAGATCTAAAACTCGCTATGAAACTCTTAAACCCCAAATTCCTAGTCCCGGTTCATGGCTACTTCTATAAACGTTCAATCAATGCCATCTCCGGAGTTGAAGTGGGCATCCCTAGAAAAAACATTTTCCTTTTGGACAACGGCCAAGTCGCCGAACTGACTAAAGACAGTTTTACTATTACCAAAGAATCCGTTCCGGCTTCTTATGTGATGGTTGACGGCCTCGGAGTTGGCGATGTCGAAGAGGTTGTTATCCGTGATCGGAAAACTCTGGCCGCGGAAGGAATGGTGGTCATAATCATTACCATCGATCACAAAAACTCACGCCTCCTAAAAAGCCCAGACATCATCTCACGCGGATTCATCTATATCAAAGCAAACCAGGAAATCCTCGAAGAGGTCAGGAAAAAAATCCGGGCCTTAATCTCTCGCCTCCCCACTCACCAACCCCTTGAGCCGGACTACCTAAAAACTCTAATCCGAGACCAAATCGGCCAATTCTTGTATACTAAAACAAAGCGCCGGCCCATGATTCTGCCGGTAATTATAGAAATTTAGTTTTGTTAGACGTAAGAAGTTAGATGTTAGACGCGAATAATCAATACCAGCAATATGGATTTGAGAAACTGGAAGTTTATCAGCACGCCGAAGACTTGGTTGTAAAAATCTATAATCTCGCAAAAAAGTTTCCTAAAGAAGAATTATTCGGACTGACGTCACAGATAAGACGAGCATCTGTGTCAGTAGCCCTCAACTTAGCAGAAGGCTCTGTGGAAAGAACTAAAAAGGAATTCATAAAATTTACCAACACAGCCATTGGTTCTTTAGTAGAAACAAAATCCGCCTTAAGAATCGGCGTTAAGTTAGGTATAATGGAACAGAAAGACTTTGAAGAAGTTTTACCTTTAATAGATAAGATATTTTTTAAAATTCTGGCACTGAAAAAATCTCTAAACAAATGAAAAAAAAACCTCCTACATCTAACCCCCAACATCCAACGTCCAACGTCTCACGTCCAACGCTGGTATCCGGCATCCAGCCCTCTGGGCGGCTCCACCTAGGCAATTACCTCGGTGCCTTAAAAAACTTTGTTGACCTCCAAAATTCCGACAAATACGACTGCTATTTTTTCATCGCCGATCTCCATTCCTTAACCGAGTCCGCCAGTGGGCGGATTAATCCCAAAGAAAAATCAAAACAAATTTTAGGATTAACCGCGGACTTTATCGCCGCTGGCCTCGACCCCCAAAAATCCGTCATCTTTCAGCAATCCCAAATCCCCGCTCATTCCGAACTCGCCTTCATCTTAAACACCATCACCCCAATGGGAGAGCTATCACGAATGACGCAATTTAAAGAAAAATCCGAAGCCGAAAAAGAAAATTCGAATACTGGTCTTTTTACTTATCCAACTTTGATGGCCGCCGACATTCTGCTCTACAACGCAAAGTTTGTTCCGGTCGGCAACGATCAAGACCAGCACCTTGAACTCGCTAGAACTTTAGCCCGCAAATTCAACGCGCGTTTCGGAAAAACCTTTACCGAACCTCAAGGCCTCCACGCCCAAACCCCTCGCGTTATGAGTTTAGGTAATCCCGAAAAGAAAATGTCCAAATCTCTCCCCGAGACCTGTCTTTTTATGGACGACTCGCCAGAAATAATCAAAAGCAAAATCAAAAGAGCCGTCACCGATTCCGAAAGCGTTATTAAATATTCCCCCGAAACCAAACCCGCCATCTCAAATCTTTTAACTATTTATTCGGCTATCTCCGGCGAAACTATTCCAGAAATCGAAAAAGAATTTAAAAACAAAACCTACTCCGAATTTAAATCCTCTCTCGCCGAAGCAGTGATAAAGCACCTCGCCCCCATTCAAAAAAAGAAACGTCTAACGTCTAACGTCCAACTTCGAACAATTTTGAACCGAGGATCAGAAGTTGCAGCCAAAATCGCTAATAAAAAAATCTCCGAAGTTAAATCAAAAATCGGAATTTCTATATGAAGAGAAACGTCTGGATACCCGCTCCTCTTTTTAAAAAAATCCTTGCCTCTGTTCCGGTCCCCACAATTGATTTTGTGATTGTAAGAAAAAGTAAAGGCAAAAAAGAATTCCTCCTCGGCAAACGCGCCAATAAACCCTTTAGAGGCCGATGGTTTATAATCGGCGGGCATATTCTTTGGGGAGAAACCCTCGACCAAGCCGTTAAACGCCAATTCAAAAAAGAACTCGGCTTCATCCCCAAAAATTACCAATTCCTTTTTAATTACTCCCTGATCAATCCTCCCGGCAATCTCGGAGTTCCGTATAATTCCATTCTTCATATATATCAAATCAATCTCGCAGACAAAGAGAAGTTTCATCTTAACTCCGAAAACTCCGAACTGAAATGGTTTTCAAAAATCCAAAAAGATTTTCCGAAAGCCGTAGCCGAAATTCTAAAACAATCTGGCCTCTAGCCCCATTCAAAATCCTGGCGCTGTTCAAAAACATCAAAATAATCGGGCAATATTGGGACATCGCAAGACTAGCGGTCTTGCGATGTCCAAAAACTGAGGGTTTCTGAACGGCACTCAAAAAATCCTTGACTAAAAAGCGTATATACTCTAAAATATAGGCGCTTTTAATTGCTGCTTGAAACACGAATACCACTGAAAGATACACGCAAAGAAAGAACCAGTAGCCGCGCCTGAAGCGCAAGGAGGTGTATTTTGTTGATTCCAGTTCAAAACCTATCATCGGTGGGAATAATTTACCGAAAAGCCAACCCAAGCCAAGTGTTCATCGAAACCAAAACGCCTGGCTACCCTCGAAAGGTAATGGTCGGCAAAGGTCTTCTGCCGGGTGGTAATTGGGTAGGCAAAGCCGCTGCGAGCGACAGGAGTCCTAGACATACGTACGAACGAGAAATATTCGAAGAATTTTCGTTCGACAACCCAGTAGCTGATCCAGAAGAAATGATTGAACTTTTCGGCACTGGTAATCTCGGCCACGCACCCGAAAAACGAGATATCAAGGCCAGCCACCCCGACATCTCAACACTCACCACGCTCAAGCACAACATTGCCGCACTTTCAACGCTTTACCCATTCGGTCTCTTTCTACAACACGTGCCAAAATGGGTTTTCGATTCCGGCGACCCTGAAAATAAAACCGGCGAATACTTCGGGGCAGTTTCGGTCTTTGAGATACCTCTACCCGACGAACTTTGGAACTACCTTGAAGAACTCCAGCTCCGCTACGGCAATCTTTCAAACGAGGCACAAACCCTCATCACTTCAGCAGAAGAAATTGTGGCTAGGGGTTACTACATTGGCTGGGGCCAGGATCGGGTGCTTCAACGGCACTTCCTCCGGCACGGCATGAATATCGCCACACAAATGCCTCTCGTAGCTGGCATATCCTCAATCCCCATCGGTTTACCAATAGCAACCTACACAGAATGCTTCCGCGTATTCGATATCGAGAAAATCCCAGAAGGTATCCAGCGCCCGGCTATTGCTTGACCGACAATCTCGCGCCCACGTGCGCACGAAAAACGCGCGGTTCAACTCGAACTGCGCGTTTCAATTTTCTTCCACAACCTAACACCTACAACCTATAACCTAGATTTTCCTAATCCCCACCCAAACCATTTTATCTTCAATCTTCGTTTCTGTTACCGCGCTAAACTTATCCGATTTCCCGTAATTTATACTTTTCGCTCCCACCTCTTTTTTCAACCACCCCTCACCTTTCGAAACCGCGAGTTTTAATTCCTCCGGCAACTCGAACATTAGAACAACTCGATCATTAGAACTTAACCCCGCCTTCTGCCTCAATTCCTGAATCGCGCGAACCAACTCTCTCAAAATTCCTTCCCCTCTTAACTCCGCGGTAATTTTTGTATCCAGCTCAATTTCTCCGGCGTCTGTCAGATTTAGTTTTGTGTCATAAGCCACTTTTTTAACATTCACTTCCTCCGCCAAAATTTCCAACAACTCCTGGTTTAATTTTGCACTTTTCGCTTTACTTTTTATGCTTAACTTCGCAAGCGGCTGCCTCACCTTAATTCCCGCTTCCGCTCTTTTCGCCAAGCCCAACGTCGCCAATCTCCTCACTTCTTCCATCTGTTTTATAATTTGCGATTTGCGATTTGCGATTTGCGATTTCGGCCACTCTGTTAGATGAACGGAATCTTTATTTCCTAAAACATTCCACAAAACTTCTGAGAAAAACGGATTAAATGGCGCCATCATTTTCAGAACTTCCGAAATCACGTAACCCAAAGTAGCCGAACACGCCTCGTAGTCTTGTTTACTTTCCGGCTTTTGCAACCGCCTTCGAGACCTCCGAATATACCATCTTGAAAGATCGTCCACTAAAGACTCAATCGCCAAAGCCGCCTCCCTCACTTCATATTTATCGAAATGCTTTGTTGCTTTTTGAACCGTCTCATCCAACCTCGCCAAAATCCACTGATCAAGAACGTTAGATGTCGGATGTTGGGTGTTGGGTGTTTTATTCTCCCCGTCTAACGTCTTACGTCCTACGTCCAACTTTTTATCCGCGTATGTTTTATAAAACACCAGCGAATTCCAAAGAATCAAATGAAATCTCCGATAAGTTTTCAAAATCTCCTGCTCATCAAAATTCTTAGGCTCGCCCGGCGGCGTTGCAGTATAGAAATACCACCTCACCGCATCCATCCCATATTTCTCTGCCATCACCCACGGGTCAACCACATTTCCCTTCGACTTCGACATTTTCTGCCCGTATTTATCGTTGATGTGCCCTAATGAAATTACATTTTTATACGGCGCGCCTTTTCCTAAAGCCGTTGCCACCGCAAGTAGGGTGTAAAACCATCCCCGCGTTTGATCCACCGCCTCGCAAATATAGTCGGCTGGAAATTCCAATGCGTCAGATGTTAGATGTTGGACGTTAGGGGTTTTTTGATTTTCGTCTAACGTCTTACGTCCTACGTCAAACGGCCAGTGAACCTGGCCAAACGGCATCGAACCCGAATCGAACCAAACATCGCAAAGCTCCTTCACTCGCTTCATCTCGCCCTTACACTTGGAACACCTCAAAAGAATCTCATCCACATATGGCCGGTGCAAATCCACTTCTCCTGTTTCATCTCTCGGCACCACCTTTAAATCAGGCTTTACAACCTGCCCTGTCTTTATAAACGTTTTTCCTCTTACTCCCATTTCAGAAATCGCCTCGCTCTGCGTCCATCCCATCATAGCTTGATTTAACATCCAAATCGGATACTCATGAGACACAATCAAAATCTTTTTGTTTTTGTATTTATTATCAGTTTCTTTGATAAAATCCCAAAGCCTAGTCCTAAGAACCTTTAAAGACTCGCCCCCTTCCGGCCCAGCTTCAAATCTAGACTCTAAAGTTGGTAAAATTTTTGCGTATTCAGAAACCGGCTTACCATCGATCACTCCCATATTTATTTCCCTTAACCTCTTATCAAAAACTACTTCCTTCGCCCCTAAACTCTTCGCAACAATATTAGCTGTCTCTTTTGTCCGTAAAACATCCGAACTAAAAATTAAATCAACTCCCGACTTAGATAAATCGCGAGCCGCCCGCTCGACTTGCTCCTTTCCTTTATTGGTTACATGATATTTCCCTTCCCCGCTATCTATAACTCCAGCTAACACTGCTTCACTCTCCCCGTGCCTCATTAATAAATACTCATTCCTCGTCCCGCTAGCTTTCTTATCTAATTCCTCCAGACCACTCACCACTTCCGTCGCTCCGCATTTCTTGCACTCCCAAATCGGCAGCGGCGTCCCCCAGTATCGCTCGCGAGAAAAATTCCAATCTTTCACGTCCTTAAGCCACTCGCCAAACCGGCCCTCTTTCATATGCGCCGGTATCCAGTTAATCGTGTTGTTATTAGTTATAAGTTCTTTTTTAAGCTTCGACATCGCCACGAACCAAGCGCTTCGCGCGTAATAAAGCAACGGCGTCGAACACCGCCAGCAATGCGGATATTGGTGACTTATTTCAGACTTCAAGAGAAAATTCCCTTGTTTTTTAAGATATTCAAAAATCTTTTGAGTCGTTCTATCTTCTTCTTTTTTATCTTTTGATTTAACAATTAAGCTCGCAAATCCCTTAACGTCTTTGGTAAATTTACCTGCCTCATCCACTGTATGATGCTGCGGCAAACCCACCTTCATTCCTAATTTATAATCGTCCTCTCCATACATTACCGCTGTGTGCACTACTCCCATTCCATCTTTATCCGTGACAAATCCAGCCAAATATACCTTATATGCGTTTTTATTTTTACTAAGTTCCGCAACATCAAAAAGGGGTTCATATTTCCCCCCCAACAGATGCTCCCCGGAAAAGGCCCCTACCTTCTTTAAGGAAACATTAATCTTACTACCAAATTTTCCTTCATCGCTAACTACTCCTTTAGATACAAATATTTGCACTTGTGCATTATTGTCTTTGCCCCAATCAACCTTTTTTTGGAAAATTCGCATCTCAGCTTCTTCGGTGTCTGCAAAAATATAAGTTTCTCCTTCGACCAAATCTAGGTTTTCTAAATTCCCATCAATCTTAATAACCTTAACTGCCTCGTATTGAATACTTTCTTTAACCGCGAGCGCCACATTTCCCGGCAAGGTCCACGGCGTCGTGGTCCAAGACAAAATATAAGTTTTATCATCCGTCTTGTAATCCCCAATTTTTTGTCCTTTTTTTAACTTAAACTTCACATACACCGAATTATCCACCACTTCTTTGTATCCAAGCGCCATCTCATGCGACGAAAGTCCCGTCCCGCACCGAGGGCACCAATTCACAATCTTGTTTCCTTTATATAAAAGTTTCTTCTTCCAAAACTGCGAAATAACCCACCACAAACTTTCTATATAATCCTTTTCGTAAGTCACGTAGGGATTTTTCATATCCAACCAATACCCCATCCGCTCCGTCAGCTTTTCAAACTCATCTTTAAACTGCCAAACCGATTCGCGGCACTTTTGGTTAAACTCCGCGATTCCATACTTTTCAATCTCTTTTTTCGACTTCAACCCCAAAGCTTTTTCCACCTGAATCTCAACCGGTAATCCGTGCGTGTCCCATCCTGCCTTTCGCGGCACAAAATAACCCCGCATCGTTTTGTAGCGCAGTATCACGTCTTTAAAAACCCGGGCAATCACATGGTGAATTCCGGGCCGGCCATTCGCCGTCGGCGGTCCCTCATAAAAAACAAAAATCTTTCGCCTTTTCTGCGTTAGTCCGCGTTCTTTTTTGCGTAAGTCCGCGGTAGCCGATAGGCTACGCTCAAAAATCTGGTTTTTCTTCCAATAATCTAGAACTTTCTTTTCGGACTCGGGCAGGTTGAAATTTTTTATATCCTTTATAAACATATTAACTTATAATCCACGTGCCCTCCGTAGTCTCGACGAAGGAGGGAAATCTTCTCTTCCAGCTTGGGTAAGTTGAAATCCTTCAAATCTTTTAAAAGTATTGAAAATGTATCTTACTAATTCTAACATTTACCCCCTCACTAAAGGAGGAACTTATCAGAAATCCATAATAACAAGAGTTCGTCCTAATAGTCCAACCCCTAAATCCAGAACACCTCGAAACGAAAACAACTAAAACATTCCTCTTTTTAGTCGGGGGGTTTATTTTCAATAAAACGGTTGTCTAAAATGATTATCT
>JBBUBW010000044.1:0-46768 GCA_038058095.1 Patescibacteria group bacterium
GGTGGACCTACGGGGAGTCGAACCCCGACCTCCTCCATGCCATGGAGGCGTTCTACCGCTATACTATAGGCCCATTAATCACTCTCCACTATATTATCTGTTTATTAATTTTTATCAACCTTCCTCTTGCGAGCTCAAATTCTTTTTTATTTTGATTTTCAATTTTTCTGGATTATACTAGGAAAGTTGAATTTAGACAATTTTTGCCTTCGTAGTTCAATGGACAGAACAAATCCGTCCTAAGGATAAGATGGGGGTTCGATTCCCTCCGAAGGCACTGGTTTTCTGCCTAAATGTAAGCGAGGCGGGAAATTATAGGGAGGCGTGCGTGAGCCCTATCTGATGGTAGGCAGAGGTTAAAATAGGAATATAGTGGAAGGGTGGCCGAGTGGTTTAAGGCGACGGTCTTGAAAACCGTTATACTCCAAAAGAGTATCGTGAGTTCGAATCTCACCCCTTCCGCAAATAAAATTACACCAATGCCAAAAATTAAAATCTTAAAGGACGAAATTGTTTTTGATGGCCGTTATCTTAAAACCGTCAAACGCCACTACTTAAGCCGCTCCGGATATCATAAAAATTGGGAGATGGTTAGAAGAAAACTTTTCGGTAGAATTGTGGCTATCATCCCCGTCACTTCAAAAAACGAAATCATCCTCACTAAAATCTATCGCATCCCCCTTAAAAAATACGTCATAGAACTCTGCGCCGGTTTAACCGACAAAAAAAATGAAACCGAAATCCAAACCATCCGCCGCGAACTTCTAGAAGAAACAGGCTATAAAGTTTCCAAAATCAAAAAGTTAATTGTCGGCCCATATAACAGCGGCCTTTCTGAAACTGAAATGATAATCTACCTCGGCACCAATGCTACAAAAATCACTGAACCAAAACTCGAAGAATCAGAAGATATTGAAGTAGTAAAAATCCTGCTTAAAAAAGCTTATTCTTTCCTAACACATCCCCAAAAAGGGATCTTGGTTGATATTAAAATCTTCTCAATCTTATTTGTTCTTGAAAAACTTGGTTTTGATATCTAAATTTATTTGAATAAGGTATAATAATTAAAATGACTGAAGAAAAAGTTATTGCGACTATAAAAAAAACGATGCCGGCGGTGGTTTCGATTGTAATTACCAAACACCTTGAAGACCTCGAAAAAGAAATTCCAAAGGAACTTTATCCTTTCTTGCCGATGGGACCTCACGGTCCCCAACTCCAAATCCCCGATCAGCTCGTCGATAAACGCGGCATGGTTCAAATCGGCGGCGGTTCGGGATTTATTGTTGGAACTAATGGGGTGATTTTAACCAACAAACATGTCGTAAGTGACGCCAAAGCGGAATATACAGTCCTTATGGACGATGGACGAAAATTTCCAGCCGAGATTTTAACCCGCGACCCTATAAACGACGTCGCTATTTTAAGAATCAAAGCCGATAACCTGCCCATTTTAGAGCTCGGTAATTCTTCCAACCTAGAACTGGGCCAAACTGTAATTGCGATTGGAAACGCCCTAGGCATTTTCAAAAACACCGTCTCTTTAGGAATCATCTCCGGCCTTTCCAGAGTCATCAGCGCCCAAGCTGATCCCGCCTCTCCTCCCCAAGAAATGCGCGGATTAATCCAAACCGACGCCGCTATTAACCACGGCAACTCTGGCGGGCCGTTAGTTAATCTGAATGGCTCGATAATCGGAATTAATGCCGCTATCGTTTTCGGAGCACAAAACATTGGCTTCGCCCTTCCGATTAATGCCGCCAAGCGCGACCTAAGCGACCTTAAAAAATTCGGTCACATCCAGCGTCCCCTTCTAGGTGTTCGATACATTACGATTGACGATAAACTAAAAGATAAAATGAACCTTCCCGTCGACTATGGAGCCCTAGTAGTTAAAGAAAGCCCTCAAGATCACGGCGTTGTTCCTAAAAGTCCGGCCGAAAAAGCCGGCCTAAGAGAGCGGGATATAATCCTTACTTTAAACAAACAAAAAATCGACTGCGACCACCCCATCCAAGACTACCTGGAAAATTTAAACGTGGGCGACCAAATTGAACTTATTGTGCTCCGCGGCAAAAAAGAAATGAGAGTCAGACTCGCCTTAGCTGAAAGAAAGTGATTAGAATCGGTTAGTGAAATTTTTGAACTTACCGATTCAATCATCCCAGGAGTTAAACGACGAGGGATTACAACTAATTAGAGTAATTTTTAGTAGCTCCTCTCGTCCACCAGCAAACCGTTCTTATCAAAAATAAAAACCCGATCGTGCCGCTCGTCCAAAAATCTACTCCCAGTCCACACTCGCCATTCATAACTCAAAAAATCTCCGTCCTGTCGATGCTTATCAAAGCAACCTCGATAATTCACCTTATCCAAAAAATCGCGGCACTTACTGTCACTAGTTAGCCACAAAAAATTCATCTCGGGTATCTTACAGGTACCCAGCGATCTTACGTAATCTTCGCATTGCCCACTAAATTCATAAAGTTCAGAACGATCGCTGTAGGTTTTAGGGCAATCTCTGGGTAAAGCAGGAATAAAATCAAACAAACTTTCAAGATAGCCCGTACACTTATTCAAACGCAAGTTTTGGCCAATTATACTTTTAGAAGAATGAATACTCAAAATATGTCCCTTCTTTAAGACAATGTCTCCGGGTGACGTAAGCCCTAAAGGTCCATAAACTTCCACCGCTTGAGGTATAAACTGGCTACCGCTTTTCCCCTTTAAAACCCACCCAGTCACATCCACCGCCTCGCTTTCTTTAAGATTGGCAGTTAAATTTACGACACCGTACGATCTTGAAGACCCCGGCGAAACAGACCCAATCCTGATTTTTTTAAAATAAGGCGATAATTGTTCTAAAGTAAAACCGGCCGGTATTTGAGAGGGATTAATTGTCGAAGTCGGAGCTGGTTTTGGCTTTATAATTGGCGCCGCTGTTGGCTCTTGTTTTTTTGGAACCGGCTTTATTGCGCTACTAGAGGTGCTTTTTTGAACAATCGACGACGTGCTTTTTCTAAAACTATTTAAACTAGAAAAATCTATTTTCTCTACACCAAATCTTTTAAGTGCCCCTGAACTCACTAAGAAAACCAACAACGCGAAACCAATTATCAAAACAAAAAAAACAGCCGCATTTCCTTTTCTTTTTTGCCATTTAAATTTTTCCAGCATTTTAACTTAATAATTTGATTCTTGAATTTTGGCTATATTTATTTCTTTTCTCAAGAAAGTTTAATTTCATATTTCCAAAACATTCGGGTTGCCTGCCCGCCGTAATCTCGACATAGGCAGGACGGTAAGATCTTATAATTTATTATAAATATAGGCGATGTTTTAAAAATACTAAATTAAGCCCTACTCCACCGTAACCGATTTTGCTAAATTTCTCGGCTTATCGACATTATAACCCCTCAAAACCGCGTTCCAATAGGCGAAAAGTTGCAAAGGAACAATAGTGAGAAATGGATAAAGTATTTCCGGCACTTCCGGCACATAAATCACATCATCCGCTATTTTTTCTAAATCCTTATTCCCCTCCGTTGTAATTGCTAAAACACGTCCCCCTCTAGCTTTAACCTCCTGAACATTCGAAAAATTCTTATCATAAACCAAATCGCGAGGCATGATAAAAACCGAAGGAAAATCCTTATCAATCATCGCAATTGGCCCGTGCTTCAATTCCCCGGCCGCTAACCCCTCGGCGTGTGCGTAAGAAATCTCCTTAAGCTTTAACGCGCCTTCATACGCCACTGGATAATTATATTTCCGCCCCAAAAACAAAAAGTCGTCATACTCCTTGTATTTCGCCGCTAAATTTTTAATCGCCTCGCTTTGAGTCAAAATTTTATCCACCAGCTTCGGCAAGCTTTTGAATACCCGCAAAATTTTATAGGCCGCCGCATCTGAAAGCTCGCGTTGCTTCCCTAAAAACACCGCTATCTGAAGCAAAATCGCCGACTGTGAAATAAAAGACTTGGTCGCCGCTACCCCAATCTCCGGACCAACATGCTGATAAACTCCTCCGTGCGTCTCGCGCGCTAAGGTTGAACCAATCACGTTTGTAATTCCAAGTGTCAGAATCTTTTTCTTCTTAGCCCCTCGCAAAGCCGCCAAGGTGTCTGCCGTCTCACCGGATTGCGAAATCGCTAAAAACACGTCTCCTTTCTGAAAAATCGGACGCCGGTAGTGCCACTCCGAAGCAATGTCGGTTACTACCGGAAAACCCGCTAGCTCCTCGATAAAAATTTTACCAAGCATCCCCGCATGATGCGCCGTCCCGCTCCCTACAATAATTAGTCTTTTTACTTTCGAAAGTTCTCCCTCCAGCCCCGCTAAACCTCCTAAAACCGTTTTTTTATTTTTCAAATCAATTCTCCCTCTGCATGAATTTTCAAGCGCCTTCGATTGTTCAAAAATTTCCTTCAAAGTGAAATCAGGAAAATCGCCTTTCTGCGCCTGCTCAAAATCCCAATCTATATCGTGATGCCTCCGATTAACCTCCTTATTGTTCAAATTAAAAATCTTATACCCGTCTCGTTTCAAAACCGCCATCTCGCCGTCTTTTAGATAAACCAGCCGCTTGGTGTGTGGCGCGATTGGCGTGGCATCCGATGCCACAAAAAACTCATCTTTCCCTATTCCTAAAACCAAAGGGCTGAAATTCCTTGCCACCACGAGCTTTCCGGGTTCTCGCCGGTCAAAAGACACCACCCCATACGTTCCCTTTGTTTCATTCAAAGCCAACCTTAACGCTTCCTCGAGTTTAATATTTTTGGATTTTTTAACTTCCTCAACCAAATGCGCTATGACTTCTGTGTCTGTCTGGGATTTAAATTTATGCCCCTTCTTAATTAAGTCGTTTTTTAGTTCGACATAATTTTCAATAATTCCGTTATGCGCCAGCCAAATATTTTTCGAGCAATCCGTGTGTGGATGAGCATTTTTCTCCGTCACTCCGCCATGCGTGGCCCACCGTGAGTGCACTAAACCAGTCGTTAAATCTCCGTTTATCGCCTTATTTTTTTTAACCTTTCGCTCAAGATAAACCACCGGCCCCACCGCCTTCTCGCTTATCACTCGCCCGCTATCGCTCATAACCGCCATTCCGGCCGAATCGTATCCCCTATACTCAAGGTTTCTAATCCCCTCAACCAAAATCGGCGTCGCCTTCCTACCTCCTAAATATCCAAAAATCCCGCACATATATGCTTATTTTAGCTCATTTCCTTCTCCCAATCAAAACTAAACCACTATACTTATTAATCTCCCCGGCACAAAAACAATCTTCTTCGGCTTCGTGCCCTGAAGTTGCTCTTTCACTTTTTCACGAGCAAAAACTAATTTTTCCGCTTCCGCCTGCGTGATTCCCACTTCCACTTCCACACTATCCCTCACTCTTCCGTTAATCTGGATAACTAAAGTAAATTTCTCGTCCTTAATCAATTTCGAATCATACTTCGGCCAACCGGAAACATGAATTGATTTTTTGTTTCCCAAAACTCCTTTCCAAATTTCTTCGGCCATATGCGGCGCAAAAGGCGCTAGCAATTTAACAAATATCTTATAGCTTTCAACCGATAACTTTTCGTGTTTCTCTACCTCGTTCAATAAAATCATCATCGCTGAAACCGCCGTGTTGTAATTCAACGTCTCAATATCTTCCGTCACTTTCTTAATAGTTTTATTCAGTAATCTTTCAAAATCTTTGCTTTCATTGTCTAACGTCTTACTTCTAACGTCTAACTTTTCAAAAAGTCGCCAGACTCTCTGAAGAAACCGCTCCACTCCCAAAATCCCCGAATCCCTAAAATCTCCACCTTGCTCAAAAGGCGCCAAAAACATCAGATACATCCTTAAAGTATCCGCCCCAAATTTTTCGATGTATTCGTCCGGATTAATCACATTCCCCTTTGATTTCGACATCTTCGCTCCATCTTTAATCAATAGCCCATGTGCCCTAAACTTTTTCGCCGGCTCATCAAAATTAACCAATCCCCAATCATGAAAAACTTTAGCCAAGAACCTGACGTATAAAAGATGCAAAACAGAATGTTCTGCCCCTCCGGTATACAAATCAATCGGTAACCATTTTTTAAAAATACTTCTATTGACCTCAAAAATTGATTTTCTACTTTTGAATTTTAAATCGTCATTTTGATTTTTGATTTTTAAATTTTTAATTCCGAGGGCAAGATACCCGAGGTAATACCAAGCTGAATCAAGGAAAGTATCCGAAACATCCGTTTCTCTTCGAGCTTTTTCTTTGCACTTCGGGCATTTTACTTCATAAAAAGATTTAACCGAAGCCAAAGGCGACTCCCCTGTTCCTCGCGGCCGAAAATCTTTCACTATCGGCAACTTCACCGGCAAATCTTTCTCTAACACCGCATACCATCCCGGCATCTCTTTCTGGTCTCCTTTTCCCGCTTTCGCGCAATTTTCGCAATAAATCATTGGAATCGGCGGCCCCCAATACCTCTGCCTTGAAATCAACCAATCCCTCAATCTATATTGAATCTTCCTCTCCCCGCCCACAAATTTCGCAATCTCCCACTTCGCTTTCTCGGAATTCATACCATCAAACTTTCCGGAATTTATCATCGCGCCAGCATCAACATAACCCTGCGGCTCATAAATTTTCCCAACTTCATATAAAGCGATCGCCTTTTCGGCGCGGTTAAGCACTTCAAGCCAATGTTCAACTCCTCCGCCCACCTTTCTAATTTCTTCTCGTAAAGTTTTTATGTCATACCACTCAAAAGTAAAATCTTCGTGGGTCTCAAGATTCGACTTTCCTTGCTTATTTCTATCAAGAATGGCCAAAAAATTAACGGCGAAAGAACGGCGATTAATATTTTTTTTGTCGTTATAATAATGGGAATAAAGAGAACCTAGAGAGATGAGGTTGATAATATCTTTATAACCAGTCTCCTCGGCAAGCTCTCTTCTTGCAGCATCTTCGAAACTTTCATCTCCCTCCTTTCCGCCTCCTACGAGCCACGTTGCCTTATCCTTCCATTTTAAGCCAAGAAATTTATTGCTCGCCTTATCATAACCAATTACTGTTACTCCTTGCACATATTGCTCGTTCGATCGAACCTCGCCAAAATCAGGCACCACTACCTCTCTAACAGATAAATTAAATTTCTTCGCAAACTCAAAATCACGCTCGTCGTGCGCAGGCACCGCCATAATCGCTCCCGTGCCATACGAACCCAAAACATAATCCGCCACCCAGATTGGAATTTCTTCGTCATTCGCCGGATTAATCGCCTTCACCCCTTTTAACTCAACCCCCGTCTTGCCTCTACCTTCTGAAATTCTCTCTTCCTCGGATTTCTCTTTTACCTTTTCTATATATTTTTGAACCTCGGATTTGTTTAGAATTTCGGATTTCGGATTTCGGATTTCTTGTTCGAGCCACTTATTTTCAGGGGCGAGAACAAGATACGTTGCTCCAAAAAGCGTATCTGGCCGAGTCGTAAATACTTTTATTGACGGCAAAAGCGCGTCCAAAATAGCCGGCTCTTCTTTGGCACAAAAATGTGGCTCTTTGGCAAATGTCTTAGTAAGAGGTACGCCAAATCTTGACGCCAAAAACTCTCCATCCGAAAATGGCACTACTGTATCTCCTAAATCAACGAGAACATCAAAAAAAGAGCAGTTCTTTTTAATAACATCAAATTTAAAGCCTTTTAGGGCAGCTTCAGTTACAGTCGGCCTATCTTTTTTATCCAAAAAATCACCGCTTGACGGAGTCGCAACTAAAACCACTTTTCCTAACTTTACTCCCCTCTCTAAAACTCTAAGCGCTACTATTCCTCCGAAAGAATGCCCCAAAATAGCTGTTTGCTCATCTAGCTTACAATTTTTGATAACATAATCCGCTTGTTCATCATCGTTTGGCGCGCCTGCGCCAGGTAAAATAGGCACTACGACCTCGTAACCTTGCCCTTCAAGTTCGCCTTTAAGCCACATAAAAAAGTTTCGATCTAAATGACCGCCCTTACCATGAAGCAAGACGAATCTTTTTATTCCTAATTCTTTATTCTTAATTCTAAATTCAATCTCCGCTCCCTCCGACTTCCCAATCCAATTCTCCTGCGCTATCTTAACACGCTCTGACCAGTCAAGATTTTTGAGATCCGCAAGTAAACGATCGGCATATTTCGTAATCCTAAAAAACCACTGCTCCAATTCTTTCTTAAAAACCTCCGCGCCACATCTCTCACAAACCCCTCCTCCAACCTTATTTTCTTCATTTTGAATTTTACCTTGTAATTTTACATTTTGACTTTTGACTTTTGAATTATTGATAACCTGCTCATCCGCCAAAACCGTCTTGCACGAAGGGCACCAATTCACCGCCTGCTTTTTGCGGTAAGCCAAACCCTTTTTAAACATCTCGGCAAAAATCCACTGCGTCCACTTATAATATTCCGGGGCGTAAGTTTCCAAATGCTCATTCCAGGCAAAACCATTCCCAATCGAAGCCAATTGTTTATAAAATCTTTTCTCCGAAATTTTTGATTGCTTTGCCGGATGGGTCCCAATTTTCAAAGCATAGTTTTCGGAATGAATCCCAAATCCATCCAGCCCGATTGGCTCAAATACATCATTACCCTGCATCCGCTTAAACCGCCCATAAATATCCGCTCCTGTAAAAGCGTACATATTCCCGACATGCAACCCCTCCGCCGACGGATACGGGAACATCATCAAGTTATAAAACGGCTTCTTGCTCCGCCCACTGGCGGACTTTAAATTCGGCTTGCCCGTCCGAAGCCCTTTGGCGAAGGAGGGTTCATAGGTTCTCTCCTCTAGCCACTTACGTTGCCATTTGCGCTCAATCTTCGTAAAGTCGTATTTTTTAGACATAAAAACTGAATATTGTTAGAATTTTAGCGTAAAAAACCAACCAAAACAAATATGAACCAAAAAATCATTCTCGCCTCAACTTCTCTTAGCCGGAAAGAACTGCTTCAAAAAATCGGCTTGAAATTTCAAGCCGAAGACAGCGGTTACGAGGAAAATATGAAAGAAAATCTTCCACCCCACGCGCTTGCCAAAAAACTCTCCCGCGGCAAAGCCGAAGTTGTGGCGAAAAGACACAAAAACGCCATTATCATCGCCGCCGATACCATCGTCGTACTCGGTAAAGAAGTTATGGGAAAACCTCACTCCGCAAAAGGCGCCAAGGAAATGCTCAAAAAACTTAGCGGGAAAAGTCATTCCATTATCACTGGTTTTACTATTATTAACGCAAAAACCGGAAAAATTATTTCGCAATCAATCGAAACGAAAGTTCATATGAAAAAACTAAGCCCTCAAATAATCGCTACTTATGTAAATTCAAAAGAACCTCTCGACAAAGCCGGCGCCTATGCCATTCAAGGCCTCGGCTCCATCTTAATCGATAAAATCGAAGGCGACTATTCAAACATAGTTGGCCTGCCTCTCGCACCCCTCGTTGTTGCTCTAAAAAAATTCGGCGTGAAAGTTTTATAACCCGAAAGCAAATAATCGCTCTCAAACGCGTTTCTAGCCGAAATATATAAATCTGTATATCCGTAAAAATCCGTATTCTGGTAGCTAAATGCCAAACACCCGTTTGGCGTTAGACCAAATCTGCTCCGTCATTTCTTCCTCCGTTACTCCCTTAATCTCCGCCAACTTTCGGACTACATAAATCACATACGCTGGTTCGTTGCGCTTACCCCTAAAAGGCACCGGCGTCACATACGGCGCATCCGTCTCGCTCAAAATCCTATCCATCGGAATCAGCTTAATTATTTCATCATAATCTCGTGTAAATGTAACCACCCCACCAAAGGTAAAATAAAAATCCATACCGAGAAGCACCTTGGCATTTTCTTTAGTGCCAGTGAAAAAGTGAACTATACCAGGTGCTTTAGAATTATGAAGTGTGAAGTGTAAATCAAGAATAGCAACTAAATCATCAAAGGCATCACGGCAATGGATCATCAACGGTTTTTGAACTTCTTTCGCTAATTCAATTTGTTTGATAAAAGCATCTTTTTGCCTTTTCTTAACTTCTTCAACATTCATAATTCCTGATTCATTATTCATAATTCTAAAGTAGTCCAACCCACACTCCCCTATAGCCACCACCTTGGAATCTAGTGCTAATTTTTTATAATACTCGTAATCAAACTCCTCTCCGCGGCTGGTAAATCCACGCGAATCTCCCCCCTCCTTATTCTCCAATTCGCGCGAATTAGAGATGGTAATAGGATCCACCGACCCCAGCTCCTGCTCATCGTGAAAAGATTTCTCGGTATGAATTGGATGTAAACCCACCACTGCCCAGACTCCTTCTCCGAGCTCGTGCGCCACTTCAACCGCTCGCTTGGATGTATCCCTCTGCGTTCCGACATTTACCACCGAAACTCCCGAGTCAATCGCCCGCCCAATCACGTGTTTATAATCATCTTTAAACACCGCAAAATGTGCGTGCGTATGCGCATCAATGTATTTCATGCTTGCTAAAAAATTAATTTCATCCTAACATACCTTTAGTCATTCGAAAAATCGGCAGGAAACTACACATATGCAACTAGGAGGTTGGTGTGGTATTACTAAAACCAGAGTGCCTAATTCTTGATTTTAACGGCACAACCGAAAACGATCGTGACGCCAAGTTCAGGGGCGTTAAAGCCATTTTCGATCACTATGAAGTTCCCCATCCGCCAATCGACACCTTCTTCGACGAAGTTGGGCCCGATTACATCAAAACCTACCGTAAATTCGGTATCCCGCATTCCGCCACAGCACGAGAAATATCCCAAATCTGGGAAACTTACTTCCACACTAACCGAAACGGGATTAAGCTTCAGCCCGGATTAAGAGAACTTCTCATCTTCGCAAGAGATATAGGACTTAAACGCGGCATCGTAAGCGGCGAGGCGACCTCGATTCTCAATCACCGTTTGGCCATCCGCAACCTCCGCCAGTTTTTCAATCTCGTTTGGGGCGACTGCACCGACAAGGACAACTCACTAAGAAGAGCCTGCGTGCAGCTCTCAGTAGAAAGGGGAAAGACCGTCTACGTTGACGACAATCACGACGGGCTGATCCAAGCCAAAACCACTGGCATAATAACAATCGGCTTTACTGCTGGTTGGCAGTCGATGGGAAGAATTGCCCAATCCAATCCTAACTTCCCCGCCAATTCACATTTCAAAGTCAAGGAAATCATCGCCGATCTGTGTTCTACTTGAAACACTAACCAAGACACGCTAGGTCCAACCTAGCAATCACCTGAGGCGCGGAAAACAACCCCGCGCCTTTTTCATTTGTTTATTTTGATTGTTAATGCAATTAACCGCAAAAAACAGTACACTAAAGCGCACGATCGCTTAATTTGGTGTACTATTAAACACCCCTACACTACCCGAGCCTAGGGAATAAAACTTCCCCTTTCTTTACCTCCAAATTTTTTTTATCCAGCCAATTAATTGACTTGGAAATTTTATCCGCTGTTTCCGGCAAAAATGGCTTTAAAAACGCCGCCACATTATCCAAAATCACTATTAAATTCAAAATTTCTTTCTTTTTAGAATCGGTACCTTTCCAAACCTCATGATCGTTTACATATTTATCGCCAAAAGAAATCAGTTCGTTTATGGCACCAATCGCCTCATGCAATCTAAATGCATGAATTTTTTCATCAACCAATACTTTAGTCGCATTAATTTTATCGCTCACCGCTGGTTCGATTAAATCAAAATCCACTGCGAATTTCCCAAACTTCGAAGCCAGCCCCAAAACCCGCGCCACGAAATTTCCCAAGCCATTCGCCAATTCCCCGTTATAAACCCGCTCCAAATTGGCAATACTAAAATCCCCGTCATCCTGCGAAGGCACTTCTTTAAGCAAATAATATCTAACCGCATCCGTTCCATATTTTTTCACCAATTCAAATGGGTCAACCACATTCCCCACGGATTTCGACATCTTCGCTCCGTCAATCGTGAGAAACCCATGCACTAAAATTTTCTTAGGTAACGGCAGTCCGATCGAAAGAAGCATCCCCGGCCAAATCGCGGCGTGAAATCGTAATATATCTTTCCCGATTACTTGCGCCTCCGCCGGCCACCAGTTTTTCCAATCTTCGTTTCGCCCATACCCAATCGCCGATAAATAGTTAGAAAGCGCGTCGCACCAAACATACATCGTTTGCGTTTCATCCCCCGGCACCGGAATCCCCCACGGCAAATCCTTACTCGGCCGGGAAAAACTCACATCCTCCAACCCCTCATTAATTAAAGCCAAAATTTCGTTCTCTCGCCCTTCCGGCAAAATCAATAACTCCTTACTCTTAATTTTTGCCTCGATTTCTTTTGAATATTTAGAAAGTTTAAAAAAATAGTTTTCCTCCTCCACCACCTCCGGTTCTTTTTGGTGATCCTTGCATTTTCCGTCAACCAAATCTTTCTGGGTCACAAACTTCTCGCACCCCACGCAATAAAGTCCTTTATAGTTTTTTTTGTAAATATCTCCGGCTTCAACCAATTTTTTCCAAATCAACTGCGCGCCCGGCCAATGCCTTTCTTTGTCAGTCGTCCGAATAAAATCATCCCAGCTTAAATTGAGCGCTTCTTTAAGTGCTTTAAAATAACCGGCGATTTCATCCACAAACTGCTGGGGCTCGCGCGATACTCCCCATTCTTTCATCTTCCGCAAAATCTTCACCCCATGCTCATCCGTCCCCGTCAAAAAAAATGTCTTGAAACCCTTGGCTCTGTGGTATCGCGCCAAAACATCCGCCTGCACCTTCTCTAAAGCATGCCCCACGTGCGGCTTGGCATTCGTATAATCAATCGCCGTTGTAATGTAATATTTATTATCGGTCATATCCATCTAAATTTACATTTAAAACCAAAAATAGTCCAACAAAAGAAATCCCCGTCTCTCGCAAAAGAGACGGGGCAACTAAACTTCCAAACCTCTACAGTTTAATCATGGTCGCAAGGCCAACTCTGGAATCACGGTAATCGGGGGAACAACTAGCTACGGTTAATCCCTGATCGACCCCAACGCAATTTCGCCTCCATCCGACCAATGCTGGATTATAGCTCCCCCCTAAAACCGACATCCGCAAAGAGCAATTCACCCGCAAGCGGACATCGTTTTTCAAATAATACAGCAGGAAAGCGAGAAATACAGCCACTGGTGCTGGCGATGTTTCGCCCCCACGAGACAACTTGAGTTGGTCAGAAAACCGCTTGCCCTCAGATCCAACCACCGAAGCTGTTCTTAAAAGATACCACCCCTGAATTTCTTGTTCCCAACCCGGAAAGTGTTCAATACTCAACCTTAATCTCCTCCCTGGCACTTTTAACCCAACCGAGGACTCCAATAATTCTAAGTTTAATTTTGGAGTCCAAAAGAGGAAAAGGTCGTCTTGCATACCAAGTTCCACGAGTTGAGCATCGCTGATCGGAATCTCCTCAACTTCGTCTGGGATTTCTCCTGTGAAGGGCATAAATAATCGCCCCCAATCCCCGGGGAACCAAACACGAGGAGAACCAAAAACTCTTCGGACGGCTCTTTGATCCTGGGTGGGCCTAAAATTACCAAACGCTACAAAGTCGATCACCCCAGCAGCAAATCTTCGATTTGATCGAATCAAATCGAAATCAACCGGATGAACGCCTCCGTGATCCAACACCTCGATAGTTGAGTGAAGGTCAGAATGCGGTATTCTAATGAGTTCTCCCATAGGGCTCATTCATCCTTTCTTTTTGGCTCTCCCCTTCGGGCTCGCCACTTACTTAATTCTGTCCGATCCCGTCGGCGCCGCAGAGTCCTTACGAAATCAAGGAACTACTTTCCTTATACCTCCCTATAGCCAATCCGTCAACCACCCTCCCCAAAATTTCAAGAAGACAATCAAAAAAGTTTAAGATTTAGTTTTTCGAAACCATAAGCAAGAGGCGAGGTAGAAATTAACGAGCGAGTAGAGAAAATATCCGGGTGCCCCCGAGTCCGCCAACCGGCGGATGAGGCCGGGCGGTATTTTCTCGTATATGAGCTAGTTAAATTTCCCGAGCCGAAGCGGGTTGAGAAAAACTAAATCTTAAACGAACCTAAAACCTCAAAATCTTCTTAAAACCCTCCTTGTCTTTATAAGGCCCAATCACCGCTAAATTAAGTTTCGAATTTTGGAATATAAACTTCGCTACCTCACGAATCTCCTCCGCTTTCACTTTCTTCACTTTCTCTATAATCTCGTTGGGTGAAAGAATTTTCTTCGTCACAATTTCCTGCCCGCCATAAAACGATCCCAACTCATCCGAAGATTCCAACCCTAAAATAAAATTCCCAATCATGTGGTCTTTTGATTTTTGGAGCTCCGCCGCCGGCACCAATTCCTTAGTCAATCGTTTCATTTCTTCCAAAATCGCCTTAACCACCGCTTCGATTTTTCCGTGATCCACTCCCGCCGAAACCGCGAAGTAGCCGTGGTCAAGCATTAGGTCTGAATCGGCTCGCACATAATACGCCGCCCCCAGTTCCTCCCGTACTTTATGAAAAAGACGAGAACTCATTCCTCCGCCTAAAACGTCTCCCAAAACCTGAAGCGCGTGCCGCCTTTTATCAAAAATATCAAACGCGCGCGTACCCAAAACCAAATGACTCTGGTCTGATTCTTTATACTTCAATACCAGCTCCGGTTTTGTTTGCTTATCAAACGTCTTTAGCTTCTTAATCGCTTTTTCTTTTTTAAGATGCGAAAACGCCTTTTCCGCTTGAGCTTTCACTTTCTTCTCGTCAAAATTACCGGAAACTACCACCACCGTCTTAGGCGCCACGTAATGCTCTCCTCGGTATTTAATAAAATCTTCCTGTATCAAGGTCTGAATTACATCCTTCCTGCCAGCAATATCCCATCCCGCCGGCTGATCACCGTAAAGCAAACCGGTGAAAAATTCGTGCACCCGCCTCATTGGTGTATCCTCATACATATTAATTTCCTCTATTATCACTCCTCTCTCTTTCTCGATCTCCGCCGGGTTAAAAATCGGGTTTAAATAAAGGTCTGAAACGATGTCAATCGCCTTATCCACCTTTTCTTTCTGAACCTTGGCGTAGTAACCGGTATATTCATTGCCCGTAAAAGCATTATATTCCGCTCCTAAACTGTCTAATTCATGCGCAATCATTCCCGACTTTGGTCGGTTTTTAGTCCCTTTAAAAACCATGTGCTCCAAAAAATGAGAAAGCCCGTTAATCCGTTTGGTTTCATACTCTGATCCCGCCTCAACTAAAATCAAAACCGTCGCCGCGAGCGTTGCCGGCTGTGGTACCAAAATTAATCTCAGGCCATTTTTTAAAACAAATTTATTCGGCATAATTTAAATTTACGATGTGATTGTCGCAATATCGTCAATAAAGCTGGCCGCCCGATCCACAACCGCCTGCCCATAAGTCCATAAATAGCTTTTCCACCGTCCCCCGGCATAATATTTTGCCGCCGCGCATCTTTCTTGGCTTGTCGGATTTGAATAAGCGCCCTTGCATCCGTTCATAGAATCTTGGAGATAAAGAGCGGTAGCTGTAAAGGCATCGGCATTGCTCCAAGGCGAGGCCGGATTATTTCCTGTGGCTTTTGCCACTTCATCTTTATAAAGATTCCAAGTCGATGGAATAAACTGAGCCGGCCCCATCGCCCCTCCATAAGCTCCATCTTTATTGGCGCAAGAAACCATTACCGAATCCGGACTAATATCCAAATCCTTAACTATCTCCAAAAAAAGCGGGATGTCGCGAGTAGGATGCATCGCGGTTTTATAATTGCAACGTCCCACATTTTTCCCCAAAGCCGACTCTCGATCCAAAACTGCCAAAATCAAAGCTGGAGCAATACCAGTCGCTTGGCTTGCTAGTTTAGCAAATTTGTAAGCATCCGCAAAGCTCATTTCACCTCCGCCTAAAAGTTGGAAAATTCTGCTTCGAATTTCGGCCGCAGTTTTCTTTGTTTCCTTAAGTAAGGACTGGTACTTGGATTCCTGGTTTTTAGTAATTGAAAGGAGCTCCCCTTTTTGGCCTTTTGTTTTTTCGGTTTCTTGCTTTTGGCTTTCTTGATATTGCTTTAACGTACTTTGATCGGCCTTAGCTAATCCTAATTGGTCCCGTTGCTCCCCTAGTCGATCTTGGAGGTCTGCGATTTTCTGAATTGCTGTCTGGAGACTATTTTGAAGCAAAGTCAAATCATTTAAGTCGTTAAAAAAATCAGAGATCTTCGGACTTTTTAGAAACACCTCCATCATGCTCGACTGCTCGCTTTGATAAAGATCCTTTAAAATACCCGATAAAGATTTCTTATTAACGTCTATATTATTCCGTGTTGTCGTAATTTGATATTCCGTTTCATCAATCTTCTGGTCCAATTGGTTTATATTAAGCTTTATCGCTTTAATCTGAAGACTTAACCTGGAAACCTTCGTATCTAATTTTCCTATTTCGCCTTTTAAAGAACTACCTTGTTTCTGATAATTAGTAATCTGATCCTCATACTGGTCAATCTGGCCCTCAAGCGCCTTCAATTGATCTTCAAGAGCCCGGCGCTCTGCATCGGTACTTTGGGTTGTATCAGCTGCCAAAGTCGCCGTTGTTGGAGCCACCACCGACCCAAAAATAAGAAATACCACCGACACCATCACCATTAAAAACTTCATGGAAGCTATCAAAGATATCTTCCTCTCTCGCCGATAACCTAAATTAACCCGCTTGGGCAAAGACCCAAAAACATCCGCCCCCTTTCTAAATCGGGGCGGCTTAACATCTCCTAGTAGTTTTGGCTTTAGAACAGGGAATTTCATTCTTCCCTTTTATTCTAACAGAAAAACTCCCAAAAACTAACCCGGTACCCCTACTTCGGTCTTTTTTAGACGCTTTAGTGTCCGAAGTTGCGGCACAGGGCTAACCCGGTGCTACAAGTGGGACATCTCTCTAATTCCCATTTCTCAAAAACCTATACATCGCGATAACCAACACCAAACTTAAAACATAGTGGAAAAATAAAATTCCCCTATCCCACTTGGTAGCTACCGGGCTAACCCTCCTTTTCTTTGGATTTTTCGGCTTTCTCGCTATCTCTTTCAGCCTTCTTCTCTTCTACCTCCACTTTCACCTCGGAAACATCCGTCGGCCCCTTCACTACTTCCTCTTCCTTCACCGCCACCATTGTTGCCACTGTTGTTTCTGGATCCACTAGAACCTTTACTTTCGGCGATACTTTGAGATCTTTAACGTAAATATTCGAAGATAAATCTACAAGTAAACCTAAATCCACTTCGATGCGGCGCGGCAAGTCTGCGGGCAAAGCCTCTACCTCGATTTCATCCATTGATTTATTCAAAATTCCAAGTTTTTCCCTAACCGCTGGAGATTCTCCAATAAACTCAAGCGGGACCTTAGTTGTAATCTTCTCCGTCATTGTTACTCTGTAAAAATCCACGTGAGTCACTTCGCCTAGAGTTCTGCCCTTTTGAACTTCGTAAATCAAAGCCGGCCACTTTTCGCCGCCAACATTTAAATTCACTATTGTATTCTCTCCGGCCTCCTTAAACACTTTAATAAATTCCTTGCCCAAAACAGCCAGGTGTTCATTTTTAAAACCGTGCCCGTAAACCTCGGCCGGGATTAGACCTTGTTTAAATAAACCCTTGCTAGCTTTACCAAGTTTTTCCCTCTTTTGAACTGTTAATTCCATGTTTTATTTAGAGAAAGATCATAGCAAATCCAAAGGAAAATGGCAAACCATCGTCCTCTTATTCATATTTTTTCGTATATTCGTAAACAATTCACATTTAGTAGCTAACCCCGGAACTAATTTAGGAATTTTGCCTTTCTAAATCATTTCCTAAATTAGTACTGGGGCTAAATTTCAAAATATCCTTGGAGCAAATAATCTCTCGATTTCTTCTCGAGCTCCTCTTTGTCAAAATAAACCGAAAAAATCTTATTCCAAAGAGCTTCCTGATGATGGTAAAGATATTTCACCATATCTTTTTCTTTAACTAAAGACATCACAGTATCTACGATATTAAAACTCACCAAAGTGTCGCGGCCAATTTCGTCTTTAAAATAATCGCCCACCCAATCCAAATTTTCCCAAAAAAGAAGTTCCTTAGAAAAACCGTCTAATATATCTCCGATCTTCGCCAAATTTTCGCTCGCCTTAGCCCAATGAATCGCCTCGGGATTTATGTGAGGCACAAAAAGCCTCCAATCATTCTCGTCGTCTTTTGCCAAATATCTCTGCACCACCAGCCACAAAGACCTATCGCTATCCGCAAAATGTCTGTCTAAAACATCTCCCCGCAAAAGCGAAGTAAAATTATTAGTAAAAGTAATTTTATTTTTTGCAATTTCCTGAAAAATTTTAGAATAAAAAGGAATTTCATAAAGATAATGCAATATCAACACAAACATCCTTAAAATCTCTCCCGAAATCCCAAGCATTGTCGGAATCACAAAAACCACCCCCAATTCTTTTAAGTGGCTTATATTGTGCCTCTTCTTAAGAACAAATTCCTGCGCCGAACTGCCCCACTTATCACTTAATGCTTTGACCACAATTTCCCTCTCCTCAAAATCCTCCGGCATCAGCTTCTCGTATTGTTTGAAGAAAACCGTATTCAGCCACTCCCCTCCCTCGACAAACCGTAGCGCGCTATAAACCTCATACAAATCCTCCTTCGCGAGCATCTCTTGAGCCGATGAATATCCCAACGCCTGCATCACTTTTTTCGGCGGCTCACTCATTAAAAACTCCTTTGCTTTATCTAATTTCAAAAAAAATCCCTTAGGAGGATTAACCGCCCCTTTTGCCACGTCCACTATTTCCTGGCAATCCTTCGTCACTTGGCAATTAGGATTCCCTAAAGATTGAAAAAGCCTGCGGTCATCTGATTCAATTTTCGAAATCAAAGCATCGTAAATTTCCTTGGCGTCGGACCCGCCCTGTACCCCTAAAGACAGCATCCGATCCTTCATTAAGGCATCGTTCTCTTCCATTATTTTATCCAACATCCCCTTTTTTCCGGTTATCGCCTCAAACTTTCGCTCAATCTTGGCAATATAATCCCTATCCGTCCTTAAAATCCTGGCAATCTCTTCGATTGAATTCATATATTAAATTTTCTCTATTTTTACGCTTAACTTTTTCCATCTCGCCTGCGTCTCGAATTCTTTCTTGGTTAAAATCCCCGATTGTGCCCCTATTTCCTCAACATTCGCTGTTGCGTTCGCCGATCCCAGTTTTATTCCATAAATAATATCCTTCTCTTTAAATTGAAATCTTTTAGTCTTGCTTGGCACCTGATACTTGGCACCTGATACTTGCCGCAGTAATCCCGCCACAAACCCAGACCCAAAAGAATCTCCCGCTCCCGTTCTGTCGGCAATTCTTTTTTCTTTATATATTCCCGCTCGATAAATATTTTTCCCATCCGAAACCATCACGCCCTTAGGCCCATCCGTCATCACCGCTAATCCTCCAACTAATTCATCGAATTTCTTAAAAATCCCTCGCTCATTTTTATACTCCACGCTCGTGAGATATGCGCCCTCCTCACGATTCAAAACAATAATATCTAAATTATCAAAAATCGGCTTGAGTTTTTTTAGTCCTAACTCAATATAATGTTTTGATGGATTCATAGCGACGATCGCTCCTTTTTTTTTAAGTTTTTCCACAATATCCGCTACCACCGAAACCCGAATTGCGCCCGGCGCAATATAAACAAGATCAGCCATAAATTTCCCCTTAGGGATCTCTGAAAATAATAAATCTCTAGAAGCGCCGCGATAGTTCAAAATCGTTCGCTCGCCGTCAGGCGAGATTAGAATAACCGAATAAGCCGTTCCAATATTCTTATTAAAAACCACTAGTGGCTTAACCCCTTCTTCCCGCAAAACCCGCAAAACTTCTTCTCCGTTCTGGTCTCGTCCAATCTTTACCAAAGCTTCGGTTTCAAATCCTTGCCTGGCAAAAGTTATCGCCGCATTGGCCGCCCCGCCACCCAAAGTTAATAGCGGTTCTGAAATTTCCACCTTGCCCCCAAGTCCCACCGCGAAACACTGGGCCTCTCCTGTTGGGAAACCAGCTTTTCTAAGATGCTTGGGGTCATGTACTATTCTAAAAAAATCTCCCCGCAAAACAATATCTCTAGTGGCCGTTCCAATCGTCAGAACCTTCATGATTATAATTATACCAGGACTTCCCTTCTCAACAAAATCATCTTCTCATCTTCCAATCTCTATTCTCTAACCTCTACTTTCTATTTTCTAGTTACTATTTTCTATTTCTAAATACGGCTGAAAAGTAGGATTGATTTTAACCCTTATCGGCTCCACGCTATCAATCTTCCCATCTATAATCTTCACTTCCGCCACCAACCCCTCCATCGTTTCATCGGAAAAATTCTGGTCAAAAACAAAATTCCCTAAACTATATATAATCCAACCGTCTTTATATTGTTCAATTTCCTCCGGCACATGCGGATGATGCCCCACCACCAAATCCGCCCCGACCTCAATAAACTCGTGAGCTATTTTTTGCTGCGATAAACTCACCTTTGGCTGGTATTCCTCCCCCCAATGCATCGAAACTATCACTAAATCGGCTTTTTCCTTTAATTCCTTAATCTTCGTTTTGATTTTTGACACATCAAAGTCGCTTACTCCGGCTTGCCCTCCCTGAGCCGCCAGCCCTTTGGGCAAAAGGTTGGTATATGCTAGAAATGCCAATTTTTTTGATTTCACTTCCAAAATCGCCGCCCCATTTGCTTCCTCATAATTTTTCCCGGCGCCGGCAAATTTAACCCCGCTCTCTTCCAAATAAGATCGCGTATCCAAAAGCGCGGTGGATCCATAATCCAAAATGTGATTGTTCGCTAAAGACACGACATCAAAACCCGCCCACCTCAAAGCTTCCGCCACTTTTGGGTCAAACCTAAAAGAATAGATACTCCCCTGTTTTACTCCTCCACTAGATATCGGCCCCTCCAAATTTCCAAAAACCAAATCGGTTGAATTCAAGAAATCAGCCAAATTTAAAAACGGATAATTAAAATCGCCGTGCTTCTTAATTTGGTTAGCCACTCCCCGGTCAAGCATTAAATCTCCCACCAAAATCAATTTAATCTCTTTGGCCTTAGCTAATTCAACTTCTCTTTTCTCGGCCAGCAAACTGCCATATTTATCTCCAGTAATAACTGAACTGATAGCGGCTTTTAGTTCCGCTTCTTTAATAAAAGAAAAATCAGTAGAAAAACTTATCACCCCTACCGCCAAAATTAACAGAAATCCAAAAAGAAAAAGATAATTCAAATATTTCATCCCTTCCTATAAAAATAACACCAAACCAATACCTAGCCAAGAAGAAGGCGGCCCTAAACGACCGCCTTCTTCAAACCCAGCATTTTTCCTTACTTCTACTTTCTATTTTCTAGATTCTAGATTCTAGATTTCTGTTTATTGTCACAACTGGAGTAGAAGCAACTTCAATTGCTCAGCAATATTATTTAACTGCAATTGGATTGACTGCAGCGCCGAAGCTGAATATGACGCACTGGGATAAGCTTGGTTTAGAACCGGCGCAATAGTTTTGGTTGGATATATCTTAGGCGAAACCGGGGTAGTTGAAGAAGCGGACACATTCACTGTCACAGACCTTGAATCAGAGCCTCCGGCACCGTCAAAAACGTTAAATAATATAGTATGGCTGCCAGTAGTAGAAAAAGCATGCGAAGCGTTGGTTGTTGCTCCACTATTAACGTTCCCATTGCAACCACTTCCCGTCGAACAAGCTCCATCCCAATAAAAATAGTAAGAAAGGTTTGCGCCCTCCGGATCGGTTGCGTTCGCATACCACGTTCCACTCTGCCCCACTGTTAAACTAGTCGGCCCAGTAAAACTATTTATCACCGGCGGCTGGTTGGTAGCAGCTAATACGGTAACTAATTTATTAGCAGAAGTTGTTAAACCACCACTATCAGTAGCTCTAAGTGTGATAGTGTAATTCCCCGGTGTTGTATAGGATTGGGGGTAACTCCGTATTTGTCCACTCGGAACATTAGGATCATAAGTCATAAGAGTCCCGGAAGCGCCCCAACTCACACTGTTAGTAATCAATCCACCCTCCGGATCCGTTACCGCGACCTGCCAATAATTTATCGTGTTAATATAAACACTCGTCGGTCCCGTAAAACTATTTATCACTGGAGGCATATTTACTACCGTTACACACCCCGTCGGCTCCGGTCCACCACTGAAAAGGTAATTAATTTCATCATTCACATCAAACACATCCGTTGCTCCACTCCCATTCACATCTGTCACATAAGTTGAGCTCCCATTGTTGAAAGCCACATCGATAATTATATTTAGATCAAAAATATTTGGCTGTCCATCCTTATTCACATCACCGCAATGAGCGATAGAAGAGGTAACTACCTTCTCAAGATAGCTTCCCACCGACCATCCGTCTGGCGGATTATCATAATTTACATTCCACCAAGTATATCCGCTACCACTCACTGGACCGCTAACGATATTTCCCAAAGCTCCCGCCGGTTGAGTTCCCAAAACCGTCCCGCTTGCGGTGGAAGGAAACGACCGAACATTCAATGTTGCTGTCGTCCACACTCTATCCCCTGCCGCAAACTGCGCGTGCGCCGCCGAAACCCCAAAAGCAAAAATAGAGATTCCCGCTAATAAAAATATGTATTTTTTCATTATTGTTTAATTTTAACCCTCCTAGTCCCGCCAAGCGGGATTCTGGAGAATGATTTTTATTGTTTTAAGTATTTATTTTATACGCCACAAACATCCCCGAATTTTCGACCGCCAAACCCAAGGAATTTTACAAACCCCCTAAAGACGTTCCTTCTGCACTCCTATTACAAACTTCCCTAATTATACCCCCCCTCAAAAATTGCGTCCTGTGGAAAACTAAAGGTGGCTTCCTTCTGGAAGCCACCTTTTCTAAACCCAAAACTCTTCCTGTTTTCTATTTACTATCTTAATTCGTCCCAGCCGCAGTACCGTGATAAGGCACTCCGCACGTCGGCGCCAGACCATTCGAGTAAACGTGATCAATTAAGACATTCAAATCAAACACGTCGGGCTGGCCATCGCCATTTAGGTCGGTTTTTACTCCAGTTAGCACTGTTCCTCCGCTAAAAATGTAATTCTGATAAACAGTCACATCGGCTGCGTTAATCAAACCATCCGCATTAATGTCGCCGCAAGCAAGACTAAGCGTTGGAGTGGAAACAATAACCGTCACATCACTCTTTGTCACTCCGCCTTTGCCGTCATTAACCGTGAACCTGGCTGGATAAGTTCCAGCCGCCCCATAAGTATGAAGGAAGGTTGGCCCAGCCTGCTGAGCATTTTCTCCCCCGTCTCCCCAAGTCACACTGTAATATAAGAAATCGTTATTCGGATCCGATGCTAGCACCGTCCACGTTCCAGATTGCTGAGCAACTAAAGAAGTCGGACCAGTCATACTGTTGATTGTTGGCGAAAGATTCTGCCGTATTGGCGTCACACACGTCGGCGCCGGTGCTTGACCTGCCAAGTAATTCGACAAAGCTATTTGGTCAAAAACATCTGGAGAACCATCCCCGTTCAAGTCAGGATTTACTCCCACTGGAACCGAAGCTCCGCTAAATATATAGTTTATGAGAGCTGTCACGTCTGCTTGGTTTATCACGCCGTCGGCGTTGATGTCGCCGCAAGTAGCGACACCTGCCCCAGAAGCTACAATACTGAAAGCCTGATCGCTTTCGTCATATGCGTAAGGCCAAGCAAGCTCATTTACTGGATAGCCTATGGGATCATACTCAATCAAAATCTTATATCGCCCAATACCTCTTAAATAAGAGGGTACTGTCCAAGAATATTTGCCTAAATTAGATGGGGTTTGAGTACTACCATTAACATTGGAATAATTTATCTGACTTAAAAAATGGGGTGGATTTGGAAAAGTTTGATTCTGATTCAAGTCAACCAAATACATCGTAACCACCCTATTGGGATCTTTAGCTAACCAAGTAATATCGTAAGTTTTGCCGGCTTCTAAACGTTCGCCATTATTGGGAAACGTGATAGCGAGAGACCCTCGCAAAGCCGGTGGAGCAATGGCACTAAACACAGAATCGCTAAAATCGTACACATTGGTGTCAACGCCATTTTCTGTTGAAACCACCTTTACTTTGTACCGCATATCGGGATAGGAATTTAAATCTATAGTGTCATTTTGCACATATAGTCTTGGAGGTATTATAGTATCAAAATTTCCCGCCGTTCCAACCCAATTATAAGCAGTGCCAACCTTTACCTCCTTAATTACTTGATTGTCCTTAAGAAATTCGAGATAAATAGCCACGCTCGAATTAGAGGGTAATGAAGATGTCCATTTAACCGGCAATCTTTGCCCGATTAAAGCAATCTCTCCTCCATTCGGCGAAAGAACAGTAATACTAGACGTCGAAGTCGGCGTTACTGGTGGTACTACTGGCACAGCCACGCACGTCGGCGCCAGACCTTGACCCCCTAAATAATTGGATAAGGCAATTTGGTCAAATACATCCGCCACTCCATCACCGTTCAAGTCTGGGTTTACTCCCGCTGGTACCGAAGCACCACTGAATATATGGCTTACTAAAGCCGTCACGTCTGTTTGGTTTATCACTCCGTCGGCGTTAATGTCACCGCAGGTATTAGTAACCACACTCGTTCCCGTCTTAGTTAACCAATCCTCTGCCGACCAACCGTCCACTCCGGTTTGGTAATCTAAATTCCACCACCAACTGCCCACAATAGACCATACCGGCCCACCCACGACAGTCGCTTTAGCGCCCACCGGCTGGACACCCGAAGGCACCCCGCTCGCGTATGTCCGAACATTGATATTATCGGTCGCCTGCGCCGTATCCCCTATTTTAAATTTAGTGCTCGGCTGGCTAAGTGTCTTACCACCATCAATCACATTCACAGAGATTAATCTGGAAGCTGAAGCTCCGGCTTGATCTGTCGCCGTAAGTTTTAATTGGAAATTTCCTACGCTCGAAAAAATATGACGAGCCGGAGCCGATTGCCCACTCGCTAAAGTGTAAAAATCAGAAGTTCCGTCTCCCCACTCCACTTTATAAATTACCGAACCTCCTTCCGGATCCGTTCCTTCTAATCTCCACCAATTGCTATCATTTGCCCCCACGCTCGTCGGACTCACGAAAGCATCCGTAGTTAAAACCGGCGCCTTATTTCCAGTTGTCTCCCCGCCCAAAACATCAATTTTTTCTAAGAAATCTCCCACCGAATATCCACTTGATCCATTGTCGTAATTAACCTGCCACCACCAATAAACTCCTCCTTGCTGAGGTCCTCCAGCAATAGTCCCTTTAGTATGAGGCGGCACCACCGCCACAGCGCTACCTCCCGGCGCCACTCGAACATTTAAATCAAAAGTTGATTGCACTTTATCGTTAATAGCAAACTTTTGGCTCGGATTAATATTCACCACTGGACCAACTCCACCCGTCACCTGCATATACTTTTCTTGGCTTTGCCCCTGAGTTTGCCCTCCTTGAAGCGCAGCTAACTGCGCCTGAAGCCGTTGGATCGTCGCTAAAAGTGCTTGAATCTGGACCATAAGTGCCTGGACCGCTGGATCTGTTGTTTGTGCTAACCCTCGACCAGGAAATATCAAAAAACTAAAAACCAAAAGAACGGAAGCCAAACCACTAATTAATTTTTTATTCATATCTATAATTTATTCTCTAAAACCTTTACCCTCCCAAGTTTTAAAAAGTTCTGAGGGCTCAAAACTTGCGACTTTAACTACTTATTATGATACACCCCCCCGTCCATTTGCAAACCTGTTGAAAAGTCTAATCTATCGCTTCCTTTTTATAACCTTCCGAACAGCGCGAATAATATCCGGAACGTCCATTCCGTACTTCTTTATTAATTCGCCGGATGATCCGGATTCACCAAAAACATCTTGCATCCCCACAAATTCCATCGGGGTTGGCACATGTTTCGCCAAAACCTCCGCCACCGCGCCCCCTAAACCGCCCGAAACCTGATGTTCCTCAACCGTCACCACCGCCCCTGTCTTCCGAGCTAATTCAATGATTTTCTTTTCATCTAACGGCTTAATCGTGTGTGAATTTAAAACAATCACCCCAATTTTTTCCTTTTCTAAATCCCGCGCCGCAATTAGCGCATTATATAGAAGCTGACCACACCCGATAATTACCACTTGCGCTTTACCTCTACCATTCGTTGTTTCCCAAAGAACTTCCGCCTTTCCGGGAACAAATGGGGTTTTTTCGGTAGTAAAAACATGGGTTTTTTCTCGGCCAACTCTTAAATAAACCGGTCCCCAAATTTTTGCGGCAGCAAGAGTCGCTTTTTTAGCTTCAATTGAATCGCACGGCGCAAACACTTTCATATTCGCCATTACTCTCATTGTGGCAATATCCTCGACTGCCTGATGCGTTGCCCCGTCCGGCCCCACCGAAATCCCTGCGTGCGCGCCGACAATTTTCACATTTGAGTCGTTATATGAAATAGTCGTCCGGATTTGCTCCCAATTTCTCCCCGGTGAAAAAGTGGCATACGAAGCGATAAATGGAATTTTTCCCGAAACCCCCAAACCCGCCGCAATCGTCGCTAAGTTTTGCTCCGCCACTCCCACCTCAAAAAACCGCTCTGGAAATTTATTAGCAAACGGCTCAATTCTTGTTGACTCCGAAAGATCCGCCGTGAGCGCCACCACGTTCTTATTGTGCTCTCCTGCGAGTAGTAAACCTTCACCAAAGCCATCTCTCGTAGCCTTCATTTCGATGTCGCCGGCAAATACTTTATTACTAAGTTTTATTAATGGATTTAACATAGAATATTAAGAAAAGTTTCACCTAAAAAAATCGAGTATATAAGGCAGGTTAATTAATATTATCAATAAAGCTATGGACACAACAACTATCCTTGTTTTTTTGCTAATTACTTTTCCTTTATCAAGTTTAGCAAAAAATAAAACTATAAATCCTAGAAGAATGCCGATAACCATTATAGGAAAGATTAATAACGCTGCTACCCCTTCCGGCCCCGGTTCCATCCAAATCACAAAAGATTGAATTAAACCTACTAATCCAGTAATTACGTAAACCCAACCTATTATAGAAAGAACAGGCACTTTTTTAGGAAAAAGATTCTTATTCATATTTTTAAATTTCTATCCGTCATTTTTATCTTTTAGATTTACACTTTTAATTTTACTATCCTCCATGAATTTTCCGGCCAATCGCCTCTAACTCTTTTAATGCGACTCTTGCTTGTTCAGCATTCGGCGGTATCCCGTGCCACTTATAATCATTCTCCATAAAACTCACGCCTTTCCCCGGAGTCGTGTGCGCGATAATCACCGTTGGCTTTTCATGAATCACCTGCGCCTCCAAAACCGCGTCCACGATGTCTTCAAAATAATGGCCGTTAATCTCTATCACGTGCCAGTTAAACGCCTCATATTTTTCCCGGAACGGTTCGAGCGGCATCACCTCTTCCGTGTCTCCGTCAATCTGGATATTATTCCTATCTACCACGACTATTAAATTATTTAACCTGTGTTTCCCCGCGAACATCACCGCCTCCCAAGTATTCCCCTCTTGGTGCTCACCATCGGAAGTCAGGCAATAAACCCTGTATTTTTTGCTGTCCAATTTTCCAGCCAAAGCAATCCCAATCGCTTGAGAAATTCCCGAACCAAGCGGACCCGAAGTCGTCTCAAGCCCTGGTAAAGCCTTACGATGTGGGTGCCCCTGGAGTCGCGACCCCAATTTACGTAAGGTTTTAAGCTCTTCAAGGGGAAAATATCCGGCCCTTGCTAAAGTGGCATAAAGCACCGGACAAATATGTCCGTTTGATAAAACCAATCTATCTCTATCTGGCCAGCTCGGCTTTTTGGGATTGTGATTTAAAATATGAAAATAAAAAGCGGTGAAAATATCCGCCATTCCTAAAGGTCCGGCCGAATGCCCGGACTTCGCCTCTAAAAGCATCTTGATGATATCTTGGCGGATCCGATTCGCCGTTTCTTCAAGAAACTTTATTCTTTTATCAAGTAAACCTTCCATATTATTAAATCTTTCTTTTTTTAAAGACTTTTAATGTAAAAAATATCAATCCTATCAATACAACAACTATCGCCGCAAGGGCGTAGTAAACTTGATCTTTCCATCCCGCCATTTGAACTGGCTTACCAATATTCTCCCCAACATATTTATAACCCAACTTTTCACAAATATCTGCGTCTTTCCAACTATCTTCAATCTTTCTGTTGCCGATAGTAATAAAATAACTTCCCGATTCCTCTACTGGGTAATACGCCACCCATCCCAAAGGCAACGAAAATTGCTTGTATTCATCTCCTTGCCAATACCCTCCGCACTCCCGTGTAGTTTCGTTTACGGCCACTCCCCTCATGGCCGGAGCTCCAAAACTAAACGAGGGTGTAAGAAATAAAAAAACAAATAACAAAGCGAACAAATTAACTAATCGAAAATATTTAAACATGTAAAAGTTCCAAATATGCTTCCTTTGAGTTTTCACTGTCAAAAATATAACTCGCTGCTGTGAGTATGTCTGCCCCCGCCTCTTTCGCTAAACGAGCCGTTTCCAAATTCACACCTCCATCCACTTCTATTTTAGCATTTGGGAAATGATGCCGCAAAAATCGCGCCTTCTCCAAAACTGTCGGCAAAAATTTTTGCCCCGCCAAACCCGGATTAACCGCCAAAACCTGAAAAGCGGCGAATTCCTCTAAATAAGACTCCGATTCTTTTAGTTTTGTTTCGGGATTGGTTGCGAGCATCACTTCCGCCCCAAACTTTGAACATTGCTTAAAAATATCTCTTATCACTTCCTCCGGCGCCATTTTTGGATGCCTGAATTTTTTATCCAATATCGCCTCGAGATGTACTATCACCCGTTTCACTCCAGCTTCAAGCCATTTGCCCACAACTTTCTCCGGCTCTTCAACCATCAAATGCGCCTCAATTTTAAAATTAAATTCCGGATGGGCTTTTAAAAGTTTTTTAAGCTCTTCCGGATTGCCCCAAGTTTTGTTGTAAGTGAATTTTGCGTCTGTCACGTCAATATGAATCCAATCTCCCTCAATTAAAAACTTGCTAGCCTCAAGAAACTTGTGCGACACACACGCCATCTCTAAACAATTAATCGCCGGAATAATTCTCATTTGATTAATTTTGTCCTTTTTCTATTTCTGAAATTTTTTCTATCCTCCTCTTATATCGCTCCTCTCCCGAAAATTGAGTCTCTAGAAAAACTTTAAGCATCGCGCTAGCTTCTTCATCTTTCGTAAAATTCGCGGCGATACTTAAAACATTTACGTCGTCATCCGATCTCGCCGCTTTAACTTGCTCCGGCGAAATTCCCAAAACCGACCGCACTCCGGCAAATTTATTCGCCACCACGTCCACCCCCGCTCCCGATCCGCAAATCACCACACCTTTACTATTTAACGGATCAGCGCTCACTCGAGCCGCAACTTGCGCGGCAAAATCGGGATAGTCATCCCCTTCGTCGTAAACTTTATTGCCTAAATCAACTACTTCAAAATTCTCCTCCAACTGCTTCTTCAAAATTTCTTTAAGATTAAACCCTCGATGATCCGCCCCAAAATAAACCTTCATATTAAATAAATTATACCACAAACTAAAATCCCCGGCTTTAACTAGGGATTTTAGTTATCGTTTCTTGTTATGGGTTATCAGTTATTAGCCGCTGCTATCACATTCACATTGAAACTATAACCATCAGATCCACCCCTACCATCCGAGACAGTCACTGTCACTAGGTAATTACCTGCGCTACTCCAAGTATGCCCAGTATTGAAATTCCAGCAATTCGGATTTGATCCGACAGATGTATAACAAGTAACCGCCGGATAAACTACTTCATTGCCGCCCCAGTTCACATTCCAAAATAATCTATCCCCATCCGCATCTGTCGCTGACCAAGAAAAATTCGCTTGCTGTCCGGCTATAATCTGTGAAGGTCCCGTAGTTACTGTTATCTTCGGCCATGAATTAGTCTGCGTTGTATTCCCCACCGCCACACTCATACTCGTATTTGCTGTTTGATTATGATCGTCCGTCACATAGAAAACCGGCGTATAATTTCCCGCTGTGTTATATGAATGCGTAAACGTCGCTGTGTTTTGCACCGACATCGTTCTTGGAGCAGTTGCTCCTCCCAAAGCCATCACTGATTCGTCTCCCCAAACCACCGAATAACTCAAACTGCCATTTTCGGGATCATACGCTTTTACCGTCCACGTCCCGGTCTCGCCAACTTTCAAATTCGTCGGCCCACTCACGCCAGAAACCACCGGCGGGTTATTTATGACAGTAGTAGAATCAGACCCAATCGTAAACACCCCGCTCCGTCCGCTAAACCCTCCGCTCATCGCCGAAACCGTAATAATCATCTTGCCTTGATACTGGCTCGCTAAATCCGCCGGAATCGTCCAAGTGAAATATCCGTTGTTATCGGTTTTTTCTGCAATCACGTACGGTTGAATTTCCGCCATCATGCACCTCGCCGGCCCCTCATAAAGACAGGCGATATATTGATGGAGTGTAATCGTAACCGGTCCAATCGCCACAAAATTACTACTCGCCGCTCCGGTAGCCGGAGCCGTTATAGTCGGCCAAATTTGATTCCAAGCAATTTTATAAGTCTGCCCCAACTGCCAATTTTCTCCCGCTGAAGGTGAATAGACTCTTATTCCTTGGTTTGGAATTGGAACCGGCGGCGGTGTTGGGCAAGGATAAATCTGCCCACCGCCAATCATGGTCGGCCCTATCACTCCTTCAATTTTAGTGCGAGTGCTATCATCAAGTTCTCCCGTCGCAGTCAATCCATTTTTTTCCTGAAACCTAGTAACTGCTTTTTTAGTCAGCTGGCCATAATATCCAGTCACCAAACCCTCCGGATAAACCTGTTTATCCGTTGCTAAATATTGCTGGACAACTTTCACATCCTCTCCCGTAGAACCAATTTTCGCGTTCGCCGGAAGAATACATCCATATCCTTCGGCATAAACTTTTTTAGCGATAAATCCGGTAAAACCGCCCTCAATATTTTGATATTGAAGTTGACCCCAAAGCGTTACCTTCTGCCCTTCGTATTTTTTTAGCTGTGCCAAAACATCATCATTCACCGCTTTTACTAAATACGATTTCTGGTCGGCATAAAATATCTCGTGGGTCCCCCACATCTGAATCGAAACTGTTCCTCTTGTGTTTTGAGACCGGAGCTCGCCAACCACCGTATACCAACCCTGATCCGGTGTGGGCATCGGCATTGGCGTTAGCATTGGAACCGGCTGTGTTTGGTTTCGCAAGGCATCCAGTTTCACCTGCAACTCCTTGATTAACCCCATCAAATACTCAATCTGCTTCTGAAACGCCTCAAGCGAAACATTGCTCGTCTCGGCTACAACCCGACCCGCTGGTATAACGACCGAAAAAGCAAAAACACTTAAAAACAAAACTAAAATTATTTTTTTACTCATACGATTAGATTTTATTAATGAAGAATGAATTTAGAAAATCAATCGTCCCGAGGAACTTCGGCGACGAGGGATTACCTTAAGTTCTACCTCAATTAATTTTTATTTGTATTACCTCTCGACTTTTTATATTTGATTTTTGACCTTTAATATATAAGTAGATTATACCCCCCCCTCAAAAATTACAAGTATTTTCAGCTCGAGTTAGTTTTGCTATCTGCTACGTGCCTTATGTTTTGTGGTATGTGCTATGCGATTCGTGTCCTTAGCTAATAATACGCAAAAACAGACAAAACGCTACACGCCAGAGTCCGTCAAGAAACCGCACAAATCCAACCCCGCGTAAAGCGGGGTTGGATTGCACACGTCTTTTATACCAGTAGTAACCAATTTTAGAACACTAACCTCACCAAATTGCTATCCTTCACCCATCCATCCGCTCCGGTAGTGTAATTGACATACCAGTAGGTTCCGTCTCCTCCGGATGATGGTCCATCCGTAATGGTTCCCATCGCTCCGTAGTATTGAGTCCCGGCAATAGAGTTGGGGTTGCTAGCGCTAGTTCTCACATCTACCGTCTGGGCATTCATCACAGTGTATCCGGTCTTAAGCTCTCTTGATGAGATTAAGAAGACTCCGCTCGGCGCAGTTTGTCCGGTAGTCCCAGCCGGACTCACATAGATCACTTGCTGCTGACTTAAGGTTGAAAAACTTAACAAGGCTTCAGGAATCGTCCAGTTATACGTTCCTCTATTTGGTAGATTTCTCACTATGTAACCTCCGCTGGCCAGTTGGATATCTACCGACTGAATTGTAGCCGGAGCGGTCCAACTGATTGTTCTCATCTCACCTACTCTCCAAATTTCGCCCGCTAAAGGAGCGGTGACGGTGATGCCGCCAATCGTTATTGTTGAAGTTGAGATTGGAGTTGAAGTCGTATTTTGAGGAGGATTATTCCCGGGCGCCTGCAGATAATTCGCATCCGTCCAAAGTGTTGGCCGGCTACTTGGGTAATCATAACCAACCTGCCACCAGCAAACATTATTCTGCCGTTGAGGCCCGTTCCTCACTGTGCCAAGTCTCCCGTTCAACGATAAATCCCCCCCAAGATTCCCGCCGGGCGGATCACTATAACTAAAAGCCATCGCGGGAAAAGTGGTAGGTGAAACCATCACCCTATCTCCTGGAATAAATTTCGCTTCACAAGATGGCACGGTAACCGGCACATCATTTCCGGGTGTCCCCGCTCCAAATAAATCTTCTTCTCGCGACCATCCCCGTAAAATCGGCATAGATGGCGGTGTATAAATCACTCGGTACCACCACTTACCTCCGACAAATTCCGCCCACCCCATCGTACCTACCGTATTAGCCCACCACCTCCCAACCGCAGGACCGTTCGGGTTCACCCCTTCCCCAATCACCCTTCCTCCCTGCGGCGATAAATAAATCGTGGTTGTGCTGTTTGGCGTAAATGGGGCACCCAATAAACCGCCATCAAATCTCGGTTTACTCCTATCACTCACAATCCAGTTTCCGACTGACCACCCTTGAAAACCGCTATCCCAACTCACCTGCCACCAAACAAAATCATTAGTCGCAGTCGGTCCGGATATCAACACTCCCTGATTACCTCCTTTAACAGTTCCAATCGGGCTTGGGTCCCCGTAAAAAGGATATCCGCTTACTGGCACTGACCCTCTCGCGCTAAGACTACTAGCCACACTATTGGGAATCCACACGCACTCCCCCTCCACAAATCTATTTTGAGACGAAAGTTGAGCAGCTGAAAGCGGCGGGCACATTTCTTCAATTTGAGACTCTTTCACCCAACCCACAGTACCACCAGGAAAAGCAATTCTCACCCACCACTCCCCTCCCCAAAACACGACAGGATTCCCCATGATTTTAAAATTCGGGATAGATTCATCTGAAACCTTGCCGATTGAAAACTTTAACTTAATACCAAAATCAGTCGGCGGGGCGCTGTTATTGGTCGCCGGGTCCACGCCTCCTAAAAGATTCATCACCGTAACAGTCCCCTTTGTTCTTATTTTAGTGCCGGGCGCAAAGCGAGTTAGTATCGCCTGGTCTAGAACTCCCACGCTCGTCATCGCCGTCCCCTTAACTCCCGAAGCATTATCTGTTGCCGTAAATTTAATACTATATATTCCTCCTGCTTTATATTTATGAGTTGCTATCTTAGTTGAACCATTCGCCGCAGCGTCTGGAACAAAATTCTCTTTCGCCCCGTCGCCCCAATCTACCGTAAACGTATATGAAACCCCGGCGCTAATAACCAATAAAGACCACTGACCGTCTTGGTCTGGTGATAAAGTAAGCGGTCCGGCTATCGTTGGCTTGAAAAACGCTTTGCCTCCGATAGTCGCTCCTCCCGGAGGAGGATTTCCGGTAGTCGACGGTGTCACCGTAACCGTTGCCGTAGCGGTACCCACCGCCCCCCAAACGTCCTGGCAGCTAAACGTTATTGTATAACTGCCGGCTTGGACATAAAAATGGCTGTCTTCATAATCTTCTACTCCATCTCCCCATTTTGTTTTATTGCACGAATACGAACCACCCTCCGGATCCATCACGCTCCACGTCCAAAATCCGCCTTCATACGCCTCAAGTGTCGCTGGCCCCGAAGGCGTTACAACTGGCGGTTGATTTTGTGTCGGAGAACTAGTTTTTTCTAACCAACTCCCCTCCGCCATAAAAAGCATCACATTAGTCATGCCTGGAAGATTACACGTCACACCCCACCAATAATAACCATCCGCCATCGTCGGCCCTTTTTTAAGGTTGCACAGCACCCCCGAATTTATCGTTTTATAAACCCCACCCGTAAGGCTAGGACTAACTCGCAAATTAACAGAAGCTTTCGTTAAAACCCAATCTCCAATCTTATACGCGCTCGGTGCCGCAATCGGTACTTTTTCAAGCGATGCCTCATCTGACCATCCCATTAATCCATCTTTCCATTTAACTTGCCACTTACCCGAATGAGGCCAATTTTGAATAATACCCGTATTCCCCGCCACTTCGCTTCCAAGAACCTTAGCTGACCCACTCCCAAAATTTGAATTATCATACCAAGACCAGACGTCTAATTTTGGAACACTGCTTATCACTCGCACCTCGTCGTAAACGCTAAATTTATAAGTCACAGCTGAAACTTTATTGCCGATTAAAAATAAAGTTCCTGCCACAACCAAAAACCCGACCGCAAAAACAAGCAAAGCGCTGCCCCGTTCTAACTTGCGATAGCAATTTGGAGACTGGGCAATTGTTTTTTTCATCCCTCACCCTTTATAATTTGGTTAATAAAAATATTTAGACCTTTTTGATTTATAATAAAATCGAAACTATACTCCCCTCACTTTTAACTTCCAAAAAATAGTGAGGGATTTAAACAGTCCTTTCGAACCTTTACCCTCCTAAGTTTTGAACACAAAATTTTAGAGGGTTTTTAAAATTATACTCCTTGTCTCCTATTATTAATAGTTGATATCCCCACCCTAAATTAGCCCCGTTTTAACGGGGCTAATTTTAGTGATTATCTATTTACGTCACCGCCGCCACTCCCTCTACATGCTTAATCAAAGTCGCCACATACCCCGCCTCATTATCGTACCAAGACAAAACTTTCACAAAATCCCCGTCGATTACTTTCGTAAAAGAAAGATCCGCAATCGCTCCGTAGGGCATGCCGACTATATCCGACGAAACCAACTGCTCGCTCGTCACTTTCATAATCCCCTGCCAGCGCGGACTCGCCGCTGCATCCGTTAAAATTTTATTGATTTCCTCTGCTGTGGTTTTCCGCTTCGCCAAAAATGTAATGTCCGCAATCGAACCCGTCACCACCGGTACCCGAAAAGCCACTCCATCGAACTTTCCCACTAAATCCGGAATCGCTCGCGTCACCGCAATCGCCGCGCCCGTAGTCGATGGCGTAATATTTTGCGCCGCCGCCCGTCCACGCCGGAAATCACTCCCTTTAACCGGTCCGTCCACGATTGATTGCGTCGCCGTGTATCCGTGCACGGTGCTCAAAATCGCTTTCACTATTCCAGGATTCTCACTTAGAACCTGAATCACCGGCGAAGCCGCGTTTGTAGTGCAAGATCCGTTCGAAGTTAGAGCCACAGTTTTCAAATCACTCTCATTTACTCCCATCAAAACCGTCTTCCCCAAAGTTCCATCCGCATCCTTAGCCGGTGCCGTTATTACTACTCGCTTCGCTCCGGCTTGAATATGCACCTGCGCCTTCTCATAAGACTCAAATACTCCCGTCGCCTCGACTACTATATCTATTCCCATTTTCCCCCAAGGTAACTGCGTCGCATCCTTAATCTGCGTAAATTGAACCTCCTTGCCGTTAACAATCAATTTACCTCCAACTTCTAACTTCTCACATCTAACATCAGCATTCCACGTCCCATAAACCGTGTCGTACTTTAATAAGTAGGCAAGATTCTCAAGGTCGCCCAAATCGTTAATTGCCACAATTTCAAATCCAAGACCTGCTGCGTCCTCCGTAAATTTATCGAAGGCGGACCTAAGAAACAACCTCCCGATCCTCCCAAACCCATTAATAGCTATTTTCGCCATGTTATGGAAAAACTAATCCTTTCTGGATTTTACTAAAACTTCCTCAATTTTCTGAACCCGTCTTTCAAGCGTCTTCAACCGCTCAAGATCAGCTTTAGCCGTTAACGTTCTCCTTAAATCATCAATCTCTCGCCTTATCAACTTAAGCTCATCGTCAATCCTCGATAAGTAGTCGAAAACTGACCGGAAATTGCTGCGCGTTTCTTCTTGAAACTCGCCGAACTTTCCGTCTAAGCCATCAAATTTTTCCTCTAAACCATCGACCCTAACCGTAAGCCCCTGCTGCCCCTCAAGTAATGTGTCGAGCTTGCCATCAATATCCTCCAAAATAACCCCGAACTGGCGCGAGGATTGATCCGTGTTCTTATTTTTAGATTTCTTATCCTTAGTCATATTTAAAATCAAAACATTAGCCCTAACTTCTTAAACAAACGCTCTTGAGAAACTACTTTCTTGTTTTTTATATCTTTCCGCCTTTCCCTTATATCTGCCACCTCTTCCAAATAAGCCAAAAACGCCCGAAATCTCGAATCGAGTTTTTTAAGCCGCAGATATTCTTCTTTTGGAATAGTCACTGTCGCCATTACTGTCATAATAGCAAAATCATGAAATCGGTCAAATTAAAAGCAACCCCCGACTTACACCTTATCCCCCTTCTTTTGCAGCTTTTTTTCTAAAACCACTACCTTGCCCATCTCAGATTGAAAATCCCAACCAAATTTCTCTAGTCCAAAAAGCATCGCATTACCTTCAGAAATTTTTTTAGGATCACTAGACACTTCTAGCGCGCTTATAACTTCCATCAGCAAATCTTTATAACCTTCTATCACCTCCGTTCCTGAAGCTTCCTCAAACTCACCCGCTAAGTCAAAAATGTTTTGTATGCTTTGGTATTCCATTCCCGAATCTAAAATCGCCCGCAAGAAAATACCCCTCATTACCCGCCCATCTCTCGGCTCGAACGATACCTTTTCTCCTTTTTTATCAGGCCAACCCGGCTTCTTCTGCTTTTGGGCTAATGCTTCTTCAACTCGTTGTCTAATCTCGCTAGCCATCCGCGAGTTCCTCCTAAAATCAGCAAAGCCTTCGGCAAACTCAAGCTCATTCTCTTCGTGCCCCATACCTTGAACTTCCCCCTTCAAAAACTGAGCGGCATTCTCAACTGTATCCACCCTCGGTTCAATTGTCATATCTTCGACTAATTTCTCCTTCATCGCGTCAATCATCCCCTCGTAAGGTACCGCATCCGGCCGTTTATATTTTTCCCGATCTGCGGGAGAAAGATTTTTAAACACGAAATTGCGCGCTACTCGAGAATCAGCAAAAATATCATCTACAACATTTCCTATCATTTGCTTAGCGCGAGTTCCCGGACTATCCTCCACCTCAGCGCTATTAACTTTTGGCATCTCAAAACTCATGTTTTTTATTTTAAGCATAACCCCCCCCTAGCAAAAATCAAGTATTTCAAGCATTGCTACTCACCCGCAAATTCCACCACATCTCCAACTTTGAATCCATATTTCGCTACTGCTCCGGTATTCAGTTCCAAAACCTTATCCGCTTCTTCTGGTGGATAATAAGTCGTGAGTCCGAAAATAGTTTTCGTTGGCTCTGGTTGAGCGTTTTCCTGAAACCCAACAATTTTATTTCCCGAAATCCAAACTATATCAATCGCAAATTTCATATCTTTCATCCAAAAACCATATTTTCCAAAACCATCAAAAATAAAAAACATGCCCATGCCTTCCTCTAATTTCTCCCGCCCCGAAAGTCCTTGCGCTCGCGACATCATATCCTTCGCCACTTCAACTTTAAAAACCTGCTCGCCAATCTTAACCTCGCCCGTTGGTAAAGTTCCCTTCCGAGCGAAACCAAAAAATATCCCGCCGGCAACAATCAAAACCAAAATTGTAATAATCGCGAAAATCAATTTCTTATTCATTATGTCCTACCATTATATAATACACCACAATTCCTGTCGCCACCGAAAATCACTAAAACCAAAATTGTGATAATCGCGATAATTAATTTTTTACCCATCGAACCATAAAAGAATTATATGGAAAAACGTGATATAATGAAAACGTGATCCGAAAACGACTATCGGAACTAAAAAAACTGCGGCTAATCATTTTAATTCTTGTTGCCCTAATTGTTATCTTAATAGTCGCGAATACTTTTGTCATTTATATCGCCTTAGTTTTCGAGAGAACCTTAAAAACAGTTCGCCCTCCGAGGGTGATTCTAGTACCACCCACCCCGTCAATCTCTACCACTCCCCCCACCCAAGACACCAGCCCAAAAACTTCTTCCACCGATAATCTGCCTCCGAAAACTCGAGACGATCCCATTCAACCCGAAATTTATTCCCCTCTCATCGCCACCACCACGCCCATTACAACGGATATCCAGTTAGGCGGGGGAGGCGACTACTCCATAAAATTCAGCGGCGAAATCTCCCGAGGCCGTTTCTTGGAAAAAGATATAGGTTATAATCTAGTCTTTCGTCTTGCGCCTCAAAACTACTACGAGGAGAATATTGCTCCAGTCGACGGCAAGCCCGTGTCTATGGGCTGGCGTTTGTTGATCGTAAATAAATCAAAGCCCAATCAAGATTTCGCCGCCCTCGCCACACCTCCCTACTACGGAATAAACCCACTCGACATCGTAGGTTGGCATTTTCGGAACCCTGATAACACCGGCCCCAACAACGGTAGCGTGAATGCCCCGCAGGAAGTAAGGGAATTTAACTTCTTCACCAGTGAAGTTCTATACGAACAAGCCTACGCCCTCTACGACGAAAATAATACGGAAGAACTACTTAAACTCATCAACAATAGCGCGAGTAAAGGCCGCTTTACCATCACCGACCTCAAACTCGACAACCTAAAACCTGGAGAGCAATCCTGGATTGAATATATAAAATTCGACGTTGAACTCCACTTACCCTACAACTAGATAGTATGGCTAATTCACAAACAGAAGTTCAGCTTAGTACTAGATGATACGCTGCGTAGTGAAAAATCGGCCGTTAGCAATTTACTAAATAGGGCTACAAAAATAAGTTTAATCAACACAATAACAATAGGCGTCAAGACAAAACCTCTCAAAAACTAAGTCTAGTTTCTACTACTCGGTATATCACAATCCCTGTCGCCACCGAAACATTCAAGGATTCTTTCCTACCTCGCATTGGAATTTCCAAAATCTTATCCGCTTTATCCAAAACCGACTTCGGTAAACCTTTCGTCTCTTCTCCAAAAACAAGGGCAAGATTTTTATTTTTTGCCGGATGATATTTAAAATACGGAATCGATTTTTTATCTTGCTCCACCGCCAAGATCTCATAACTGCCGCCAGCCAGCGTCCGTCCGTTGGCGTCCGCCCGCTGGCGGATCAATTTTTTATAAACCGCCCCGAAATTTTTAAAATATTCCCACGCCATCGTCCTCTCCGCTCCAAGCGCCACTTTTGAAAAATCTGCCCGAAATTTCCCAAATCGGTCTAGTGGTGTCGGCGTCACCCCAACCAGATAAATCTTTGAGGCGCCAGCGGCATCACAAGTGCGGAAAACCGACCCGACATTATATACGCTCCGAACATTATTTAAAACCACAACGATTTCCATAAAAATAAAATTACAACATTCTAATATTCTGCAGAATATTAGAATGTTGTAAAAATCCCACGAAGTTGCGCAAACCAACCACAAACTCTTCCATATCTCAACTTCAACTCAAGCTAAATTCCTTAAGCTTTTCTCTTATAGCCTTGTCAGATACCTCGCATCCAAGCATATAATCCAGCGGCTCGCGATAATCAATGCCCTCAAAATAGGCAAGCTGTGAACGGAACAACTTCTCATTAAACTCGTTTCCAAAAACTTCAGCCGTCCGGTCAGCAATCTGGCGAAGAGAATGGTAATCGCGTAATATAAAAAAGAGGTCAACGTAGTCTTTCCATTTTGCCCGCTGACCAAGCGCGTACGCCTTCATCGCGGAAAGCGTAATCAAATCGGGCATCTTAATAAATTCACGGTATTTCTCGGCGTAAGGAATTTCGTGCGGATAGTGAAAGAATGTCCATTTTACGCCGCGCACCAAGAGCGTGTACTGACCTTTTTCATTCCACAACTCTTTATCGATAGGTGAAAAATCCGCGATCGTTTTCCTAATCCGGATGTTTAAAAAAGGCTTTGTAGAAAAAAGATCAAAATCAATCGAACGCCGGTGGCCGATATGAAGAGCAACAGCAGTTCCACCTACCAAACTAAATGATCGAGAAAATTTTTTCAGTAATGGAAGCTGACTCCGCTGGACATTAGTTAGTATTTCATCGTGCATACTTATCAAAGTAAAGCCGAAAATAGTTGCGAATCTGCGGAAAGTAATTTGTTCGATCTCGAAATGCGTGGATGTTAAATATCTTAGCTACTCTTTTTATACCCATGATTTTAAAGAGCTCTTGCACATCCTCCCAATCACCGTAATTCAAAACTGCTTCCACTAAAGAAACGTCTCCCAGTTTATCGTAGTCTCTCGTGTACCAAACGAGATGCTTACGCCGAACGAGCTCTTGCGCGGGATTCATGCTTTAATTATACCACAAACTCAACCCCTAACCAACTCTCTCGACCGAAAAACTAACCTGACGTTACAAGCACTCCTTGCGTTGTGCAAAATCAGAACTATTTCCATAAAGCCACTACAACAAAAAACTCCCAGCCGAAAAGGCGGGAGAAATAAAAAGATTTGCGGAAGACGAACTCGTACTCAGGATTCCACTTGTTCGTAGGATTCGCCCAGTTGTCGTTAAGCCACAGACCGCCCTCGTTGCGTTCCAGCTTGAAGACGTTCGGATTGCCGGAAGAGTCGTTTCTGTACGCTCGCCCGCCAAAGCCACCGGAGAGCGTGATTCGCGAAAATCTTCTCCCCTGAATTTTATTCGGTATCTCGCCCAAAACGGAAAAATCCGCTTGAACTTATACCCTAGGCGCGCGCACCAAGTATTTTTATTTTTTAGTTTTCGACACCCCTTGCTTCACGCCCGGTCTTTAAAATTCCAAGACCGGGAAGAGCAAAGTTTTTCACACGCGAGCCGTAAAACTGGATTCGGTAGCCGGAAGCCGTAACCGCCAGCGTATTCACCTAGTACCAAAAACATTGTATCAAAAAAACGACGGCCTCGCACTTTTACGTGCGAGGCCTTAAAACAAAGTTCCAAGGGTCAAAGAATCAACTGCCCGTCCTTTGTCGCTCACGCTCCAAAGAACGGGACTTGCGGAAGACGAACTCGTACTCAGGATCCCACTTGAACGCAGGATCCGCCCAGTAGCCGCCAAGCCACAGACCGCCCTCGCCGCGCTCCAGCTTGAAGACGTACGGATTGCCGGAAGAGCCGCAAATTTGCTTCATACCTATATATATCCACTCATCCATTGGCTGATCTGTGTATTTGAGACGATAACGCGGTCCGGCTTCAGCCGGGCAAAGTTCAAGGCCCAGCTCGTGAGCTCGTTCGTATGTTTGCTCGGTAGTTGCGGAATGAGCAAAACCTAAATCCGCTACCGTAAGGCGAACCAACGCCTCTTCTTCGACACTTTTTTGGGTTTCAAATTCTCGGCTCTCGAGCATATCTTTGGCATAACTTGATATTTTTATTCCCGCCGCCCTTAACTCATCCATCAGTTCTTCGGCTGTCTTACCTCCAATTTCAACTTTTTCCTGCCGAATTTTCCTTTCCGGAAATTTAGTGTAAATGTGCTCCAGATTTTCCGGCAACTTATCAAAAATCCCCGGCTCCAGTCTTCCGACATAAGCTTTAGTCTTTTCTTTGATATCGTCCGGAGTTCGCGCGATCTCGTCGGGGTCGCACCCAAACACAATCGGCATATCTGCTTCCGGATTACGCCCCGCGCGGAGTTCGGCAATCCTCGGATCTCTTTGATATCCAAACCCCTCAATCGCGCTATTAATTTCATATAAGAAAATTAAGTCGTCTTTCACAAGCGCTTCGCCCCGCGCCGTCTTTTTTTCAATCGCCGTCAAAATTTTCATATCGGCGGACTTTTTGCGATAGTTTTCCGCTCCCGGGAGCTCCCTCATCTTCGCTTCGGCGATTTCCGTCATATTTCCTTCAAGGTTTTGCTGATTATCTTCCACCCCCCTTACTTCGCCTATATTTTCCCCCTGCATCCGGATTGCAATTCTTGGAATAGTCGGCTTGCCTTGCCGGTCAAGAGTGTAATAAACATAAAAATCTCCGCCGTTAAGTTGGGTCTCGGCAGTGGCAAATCCTTTCGTGCACCAAGCCGTGCCTTTGTTTTGAAGCGAAGCCCAGAGCGCCGTCGGGTCCGTTCCTTTCTCATACCTCACCCACTTGCCTCTCGTCTCCTCTCGCATCTCCGGCGTAACCTCTCCGGCTTGTCTGATGCCTTCAACGTATTGTCTAGCGAAAGAAAGTTTGGCGAAGTTCGCCGCCTTTTCTTTGGTAATAAGCTGGTCGAGAGGAGCGCCGGCTTCTCCTTGCGCCGCTCTTAAACGCTCAAGCATCGCCGGGTCCTTACTGGCTTCGATTATTTGTTCAACATAAGCCAAAGCTCCTCGATCTATATCTGGAAAAAGCCGCGTGCTCCCCGGCGAACGTTTAGTGAATTCACCTTTATCTTTATCGTAATCGCCAAGCCCAAGCACATTGCGGAAAGCGTAGTAGCGAAACCAAGTCGGATAAGGTTCGTTTAAGTCGGAAAGGTATGATATCCAGTTATCTAAAGATTTTTCCAAATCTTGGACGGCAATCTCGCCTCTTTGCTCCAGCTCTTCTTCTCCGTAATGCGCCTCAACGCCCATCTCTCGCGCCGCCCGTTCTTCCACTCTCGCCGCTCCTTCAGCCATCTTGTCTTTATTCGGCCGCACGTATTTCTCCATCACCATCTCTCGAAGCAACGAAAGGGCGCGCGGGCGTGATTCTACGCCGAACATTTTTCTCTGCTGTTCTTTATTGGGATCAAGTGCCAAACGCTCTAGGCGATCAAGGTAATTTTGAATCCTCTCTTCTGGATCTTGGGGTATCTTTTCGCCCGTCCGTTTTTCGGTTCTTTTCGCAGCCGATTCTACCTCTTCGGCATTATGGAGGTCGTATTTCTGTTTCAAAAACTCCGGGTTCTCCATGTGGATATACTAACCCAAAAATGAAAGATATTCCAAGTAGAAATACTGCTAAAAATATTCCTACGATTACTCAAATAATCTGTATATCCGAAGTCGTCTGCCCGCCCCGTACTGAAATTTAGATCTCTTAGAGCTTTAGCTCTCCAAATTTCTAGTTTCTATTTTCATAATTGTATTGCTCATGAGATACTATGACGCGTCATAGTATTCTTATCTCTTCTAAAGGATTTTAATTTTTATTTGTATATTCGTACTTATCTGCCCGCCCCGTACTGAAATTTGGATATCCCAAAGAGTTTAGCTTTTCCAAATTTCTAGTATCGGGGTATTCTGGTAGCACTATTGCGAATTCTGCGGACTCGGGCTTTCCGTCACAGCAAACCCGGCCGAAATATCCAAGCTCGTCCTGGAATAACTCTTATCTTTAGGTATTTCCGTCCAAGAGGCCTGATCAATTACACCCCCAGAGGCGCTATGTATAGTAATTGAGTTATTCGTATAGGCTAAAGTGCTAGATTTCGGCCATTGAACATCAGGAGCTACCGCTCCAGTATACCCCTCAATATTCGCCAATAAAAAATATTTCCCCCGCTGAACAATTTTCCCATCTAACCACTTTACCGCAAAGAAATTAGATTCCACCCCATTAGAATTCTTTTTCTTTATCGTCCACCCCGTTAAATCCACCGCCTCGCCTCCGGCGTTATAAATCTCGATAAACTCATAATCCGAAGAACTGCTCGACCCCGCCATCACCTCGCTTATTAAAATTTTCTGCTGGCTTTGATTTTGCGGAGGGGGCGGAGATTCTACCGGCGGAGTTGATATCGCCTGCGACGAGGTAGTCGAGCTCGTTTGAGTACTCGGCTGATTGGCCGTCCCCCCTCCGTTCGATTCAGAGTCGTCGCTCGAAGTCCCGCTAATTAAAACTAATTCCGAATTTTTTGCTTTAGGCGTCCCACCCAAAACCGAAGACGTGTGCCAATAAAAATCATTCAAATTTCTCTCCAACGTTTTCTTCTGATCATTTTCTCCGCCGAACCGTCCCCATCCGAAAGAAGCGTTCACCTCGTCTACCAAATTGCAATTCGAATCAAAAAGTTTCAACCACTCTCCATTATTGGAAAGCGCTCCGGAATAAATTTTATTGGCGGAAATATTTGGCACGGAGTTATCGTCCGTCCGCTCAAGCAATAAAAATTCCCCCGCCGACGAACCACTCGCGGAAATTTTTTCTCCATCTTCAAAAATAATTTTAATCTTCTCGCTCTGGTTTTTAATTTGCCAGCCCGCCAAACTAATTTCGCCAGAAGAATTATTTTTTATTTCCATCCACTCATCGTTCGAAGAATCTTTTCCTCCCATCCACGCAATCTCATTAAAAATAATCGCGCGGCTCAATCCGCCAACCGGCGAACCATCTGAAGAAAATGAACAATCTTTAAAAATATTTTCGGAACTTTTATTGGCTGATGGCGTGTCCGTGCCTATCGAAACCGCCTTTTGGACCGCAGTTGGCTTTTTATTTTCACTCGCACCTAAATCTTTCTTTAATTCTGAAATTTTTCCACTCGCACCCGCCGCCGGCGCAACATTCTGCTGTCCAACTCTTCCCGAATCACTTTTCTTATTCAAATTTTGCGCCAAATCTCCAATTCCACCACTTAAATCACCGCCGCGAGCCAAATTATTTCCATTATTTGCCGTTAAATCCAGTTCGTAAATCGGTTTCGCGCTCTTGAAACCCAAAACATCCTCAAAAGTTTTATAAACTGCCGCCGAAAAATTTCCTAAAACGGAATTTTCGCCAGAAATTTTTCCGCCAAAAATCAAAACTGTCGCCAAAAAACCAGCCAAACCTAATCCAACAAAAAACTTCGGCTGTTTCCAAATTTTTTTCTTTTCGAAATTAAATTCCTCGTCCATTGGAGAAAAATTAAAAAAATTCCGATTCACCTCCCCTCTCAAAAACCTGTCAAGGGGAAAACCGGAACCTCGCTTGCCAAAAAGGTCCCCTTATCTCACGCCTTGGCTCGAGCCGAATGAGGTTTTTCATAGGTCCGGCTCGTCGCGAAAAAAATCTCATACCTATCATAATGATTAATCGAAAAACTATCAAATTGGCCGACTTATCCACAAGACTTTTAAAAAAATCTGGTGGTAAACTTACCCGTGGAAAACAAAAACTCGTCGTAGAATAAAAAAATAAATTCTCCGCCAAAGGCGGATCCTCCTTTGGAGGACAAAACAAAAAAAATGACCCCCAGGCGTAACCACTTCAAAGAAGTTCGAAAAAGAGACGGTCGTATTGTGTCCTTCGAGCAAGATCGCATCACTCAAGCCATCACTAAAGCGATGCTCGCCGCACAAGAAGGCAACCCCGAAGTTGACGCCGAACGTGTTTCCAATCAAGTGGTTAACGCCTTAGCTCATAAATTCGATTCCACTCGCATCCCAACCATCGAACAGATCCAGGATACGGTTGAAACCCAGCTTATGGCCACCGGTTTCACTCAAACCGCCAAGTCCTACATCCTCTACCGCAATGAACGATCCAGAATTCGGGAAGAAAAAAGAGAAGTCCCCGAACATGTCCGCGAACTCTCTGCCCAAAGCAAAAAATATTTCCGCAACCCCTTAGGCGAATTTATTTTCTACCGCACCTACTCGCGGTGGATCGAAGAAGAGAGTCGTCGCGAAACCTGGATTGAAACAGTTGATCGTTACGTCGGTTTTATGAAGGAAAATCTGGGAGATAAATTAAGCGACGCCGAATATAGCGAAGTTCGCGAAGGTATTTTAAATCAAGAAGCGATGCCATCGATGCGCCTTCTCCAATTCGCCGGCCGCGCCACCCGCTCCACTAACGTCTGCGCCTACAATTGCTCATTTATCGCGCCCTCTCGCATTCAAGACTTCGCCGAAATTATATACATCTCTATGTGCGGCACCGGCGTCGGCTTCTCGGTTGAAAATCAAAACGTCCAACAACTTCCCCAAATCAAAAAACAAACTGGTGAAAAACTTCCAATCCACGTAATCGATGACTCTAAAGAAGGCTGGGCCGACGCTTTAGCTCTTGGCCTTAAAACTTGGTTCGACGGCAAAGATATCGAATTTGATTATTCAGCTCTTCGCCCCGCTGGCGCGAGATTAAAAACTATGGGTGGTAAAAGCTCCGGCCCCGACCCGCTCCATTCCCTCTTAAATTTCACCCGAGCTAAAATTTTAAAGAGGCAAGGCCGCCGCCTCTCCAACCTCGATGTTCATGATGTCATCTGCAAAATTGGCGAGATCGTGGTCGCCGGCGGCGTACGTCGCTCAGCCCTCATTT
>JBBUBW010000044.1:46778-54599 GCA_038058095.1 Patescibacteria group bacterium
TCTCTGATCTCGATGACACCGAAATGCGCGACGCTAAAAAGGGCCAGTTCTATGTGAGTGAACCCCAAAGATCTTTAGCTAACAACTCCGCGGTTTACGCCCAGAAACCTGCCGCTGAAGAATTTATGGAGGAATGGATTGCTTTAATGAAAAGCGGCTCCGGCGAACGAGGCATCTTCAATCGCAGCGGCTTAGCCAAAACTCTTCCGGAAAGGAGATTAAAAGTTTTGAAAGGTTATATCGGAGAATTAGGCACGAATCCTTGCGGCGAAATCATTCTCCAATCCCGCCAATTCTGTAATCTCTCAGAAGTCGTCTGCCGAGCTGACGATACTGAAGAATCTTTGCTTCGTAAACTCCGCTTGGCGACCATTTTAGGCACCTACCAAGCCACTTTGACCAATTTACCCTACCTCTCTAAGGAATGGACCGAAAACTGCGAGAAAGAAAGGCTTTTAGGCGTCTCTCTAACCGGCCAATGGGATTCTACTATCACCCGCCAACCGGAAATTTTAAATAAATTAAGAGAAGAAGCCATCCGTATTAACAAAGAATATTCTAAGCGCTTCAAAATTAATGAATCCACCTGCATCACCTGCGTGAAACCCTCCGGCAATCTTTCTCAAACCGTTGACTGCGCCTCTGGTCTCCATCCTCGCCACTCAAAATATTATATCCGCCGGGTCAGAATCGCCCACACCGACGCCCTCTTTAAAATGCTCCGCGACCAAAAAATTCCCTATCACCCCGAAGTCGGCCAATCTATGGATTCCGCCACTACCTTTGTTGTCGACTTCCCGGTTAAATCTCCTAAAGGCGCCGTTTTGAAAAACGACTTAACCGCCCTCGAACTTCTCGAACACTGGAAAGCCGTCAAAGTTAATTATACCGAGCACAATCCTTCCGTCACCATCTCCGTGGGCGATAACGAATGGATTGCCGTCGCCAACTGGGTTTACAATAATTGGGAAATCATCGGCGGTCTCTCGTTCCTCCCCCGCTCTAACCACGTTTACCAACTCGCCCCCTATGAAGAGATCAATGAAGAACAATTCAACGAACTCTCCGATAAATTCTTAGGTCTAGACTTCTCTCAAATCATGGCCTACGAGAAAAAAGATGAGACGGACGTGAAGAAAGAATTAGCTTGTGTTGGCGGAGTTTGCGAAATTGAAGATATCGCCTCAGAAAAATCCGTCGTCCACGCTTAACCACAAAAGAAGAGATTAAAAACTCCCAGTCCGCCAACGGGCAGAGGGAGTTTTTAATTCGTCTAAGATAAAATAATCTAATCGCCCAAAAGCAACCGCACCGCCGCCCTTCCGATATCCGAAAGTTCTCCTCCGCTTATTTCCGTATGATTTTCATCAACTCTTATCCCGCTCCCGCTCATCCCCGGAGTTTTTATTAAATTCCCCTCGATATAGCCGAGAACTTTCCCATCTACATCATAAACTTTATTTCCCGAAAAATACCCGAGCTTCTTGCCGTCATGATCGAGAATATCGTTCCCCTCAAACCATCCAATTTTAGTTCCCGCCCTCATTAAATCATTACCCTCAATTTTTATCATATCAACATATTAATACATCCAAAAACATTTTCAATACCAAATCTCCCAAAAACCAACTAATTTAGGAGAGTTGACCCCGTTAGAGATCACGCCCGCGCTTACTTTGTTAGAAAAATCTTTATCTTTTGCCAAACAAATAATAGTCGCCCATCTCCGTAAGGAGCCGCGCGCCCAAAGGGCTTATGGGCGAGCTATCTCTAACGGGGTTGACAAATCCTATATCTTTGCTATTATTAAAACTCGGTAAAACTAAGAGACGTAGTCGAGTTTCTAGCAAAAAATAAACAAATGACAGGAACTATCAAAACGCTCACGGATAGAGGATTTGGATTCATATCCCGTGAAGGCGAAGCGAAGGACCTCTTCTTTCACTCAAAAGAATTACAAGGAGTGACATTTGACGAACTTAAGGTTGGCGACACCGTCACCTTTGAAGTCGTAGATGGAGAGAAAGGCCCGAGCGCTACCAATGTGTCACGCGCCTAAAAACACTGACTCCAGAAAACCGCCCCCACTCTGGGGGCGGTTTTTATTTACCCAAGCGCCAAAATAAGAAACATCGACACCGTGTACTGAAAACGCTAATTGTTAATTGGCACGAGAATTTATGCTACATCCGGACTTAGTCTCTCGTAAATCTCACCTACTAATTTCCTGAACAATTCCCTTTTTTTCCAAAATGAATTACTTTCTGAAACATCTTCGTTTCGAATTCGATTTAATTCTTGAAGCGCCATATATCTTTCATGCCCCAAATCAACACTAGATACAATATCAGCATCTTCTAACCCTTGATAAATCTGCTTTAAATAACTGTATTTGTCGGGAATTTTCAGTTCCCGATTAGATTTTATACGAGAAGAAAGACCACTGGAAAGAGATGGATTTAATTCGATATGTTTAATAAAATCGTGAATCGCCGCAAAAAAATCAAAACTCGCGGGTGTCTCTATCACCCGATGAAATTTTTTGCCTAAGTCACTTTTCACTTTTTCTTGCAGTTCCATTCCCCGCACCTTACCACGCTTATGATAAAATAGCTAGATATTATTTACGCTTCTTATTCTTCTTTTTTTCCAACATAAGCCTCTTTATTTCCAATCGCTTCTTCGTTTTATGGGAATGTGATTTTTTATGTTTACCCAGCCCCGTGCTTCTTTTTGCCATATATATTATTAATTGGTTAATTGTTCTTTGAGTGTAGCACAAAATACTAGCAAAGGAAAATATTCCTATTAGATTCCTTTATTGGACACGTTTAGATATGTATTGCGTTATATTTTTAACTAATGTTAATCTTAAACCAGCAATTAACTTTACATAAACAAATAAGGGAGAGGAAACTATGATAGAGATACCGAAAGTTGCCATCCGTGGCTTGGATAGCGGAGTAATCCTTATCCAGGGAGGCATGGGTGCGTGTATATCGCTCTCACCTCTTGCTGGAGCAGTTGCAAGTAGAGGCGGCGTTGGAACGGTGTCCTTCGTTGGCCTCGACTGGGTGGTTAAACGCCGAACTGGTCGCACAGTGAGCCACCATGAAGCAGCTAGACTTGAAATTGGTGAAGCAAGACGACTATCAGGAAATAGGGGTGCAATCGCCATCAACTGTATGGTCTTAATTGAAAAGACTTATATCCCTTCTATCGAGGGCGCAATTGAAGGTGGAGTAAACGCCATCGTCGCTGGCGCAGGTCTACCGCTAACTCTGCCTGAAATAGTGGGGAGTGCGAAGGTGGCGCTTATCCCTATTGTTTCTTCCGCTCGAGCATTAAAAATCATCTGCCAACGCTGGAATCGTTACGGGCGAATGCCGGATGCGGTGGTTTTGGAGGGACCGCTTGCAGGTGGACACCTTGGTTTCAGAGCCGAAGATATTCCCAAGCCAGAATTTCGGCTAGAGAATCTCTTTGGACCAGTGAAAAAAGTCGCGGAGGAAAACGGTAACTTCCCAGTCATCGTGGCAGGTGGCATCTATTCACGCGAAGACATAGTGTGGTGGACAAATGCCGGAGCCGATGGCGTACAGATCGGCACTCGTTTTGCCGCAACACATGAAAGTGGCGCATCGGAAGAGTTCAAGCTCGCCATAGTAGCCGCCCGGGAAGAAGACATCGAGGTTGCGGTAAATCCCGGATCACCCTCGGGTATGCCATTCCGCGTTATCAGAACCTCACCTGGATACATTCAAGCGCTTGCGCATGGAAGACCGCTTCGCTGCGACAAACAGCTTTTACTTCACAAGGGAAAGGATGGCCGCCAAACCTGCCTAGCTCTTGAGGGCTATGATGCCTTCTGTATTTGTAACGCGCTTGCGAGCGCAGCGGGCGTCAACAACACTTCTGATCTTCCTATTTATACCGTAGGGACCAACGCAGCGCGCGTTGATCGCATTCTCTCTGTGAACGAATTAATGGATGAACTCGTCGGAGCAACTCCATGAATCCGCTCGAACATAAGACCTAATGCCCGGTTCGAACACGAACCGGGCATTTCTCTTTCTATCACAATAAATTAAAAAGCCAGAAAAAACTGGCTTTTTAATTCTATTCCATATCTATTATTAGAGTTTATTATTTCTCAGTTATCTCCTCTCCTTTTTTAAAGTTCCTTTTTTGCTTTTAACCGCGCTATGTTTCACGGTCCTCGCCGATCCACTAATCACTTTCCAGTGTTTTTTCAAATCCCTCGCCAGCTCTCTTATTTCTTCGTGGCTGGCCTTCTTCCCCTTCTCGTACTTTAAGGCGACGGAATCAATGATTTCGTGATAGACAGACTCGCTCATATTACGGGCGGTCTCTAATTTTTCAATAACATCACCTTTCATTTTTATCGCCCAAGCCCGTGTCTGCTTTTGATGTTTTTTTCCTTTTGGTCCAAAAAAGAAATAGGCCGTTGCCGCTAATCCGGCAAGACTCGCTCCAATCACCGCCAATTTCACTGCTCGCGAACCGCTTGATGTTTTCTTTTTCATAATCTAAAAAATTATTTATTGTTAACGACTATTTTTAATATTACCACTCTTTTCTCCCTTTCGTCGACTTTTTTTTGGCAGAGGAAAGAAAAGCCTAAAGAATATATTATTTTCCAAACGCTCTTTGAGTTCGGCCACAAATTCTTCGGAATCTTTAAGATTGCTTTTAAGCATCTCCGTGAGCATATAAAGATTTTTCCCGGCTTTGATTAAATAATACAAAAGAAAAGAAACCAAAACCGCCAGCACGATCGTTGCGAGTGAAGATATAAAAAAGAAAATGTCTGCCTTTATGAATGATTCCATTACGCTATTTTATCACACTCGTGCCGAAATTACCGAAAAGCAAGATTTTATTTCCACCGATAAAAATGCACTGCGATGTACATTGCCAACATTCCTAACAAAAAACTGCCAGAATGTAATGCAAAGCTCTCTAATTTCGCCGCCCCACCCACAGACCACATGATATAGTTTATAATCGCTAGGACGATGGCAACAGCGACCACATATAACCACAAAGGATATTTTCTCACAGCTTTATTATAAATCCTGCGCCTACTCTATACCAGGAATATTAATAGACATAAAATTGCTCCCAAAATGGGACAAGTCTTAGCCACCTAATTCACCTCAATCACGGCTTTCGCCGCTTTACTTGACCAATAACGAGGTGAAACCTACCATTAAAACAAGTAGTACTAAAATGATCACAAAATACCTATGAAACTTTCATTACCCAAAACCTTCGTTCTCTTCGATCTCGAATACACCGCCTGGGAGAAAAGCTACGAGCGAAACTGGTCAGGAGAAAATGAGCATCGGGAAATTATTCAGATTGGCGCAATACGTGTCTCAGGACAAGATTTGCGAGAAGAAACACATTTGCTTGATTATGTAAAACCTACGAGAAATCCTCTCCTGTCCGATTTTATTACATCCCTAACAAATATTACCCAAGCAGATATTGATACACGAGGTATATCTTTTAAAGAAACACTGATAAGGCTCGGTGATTTTGTCGGTGATTTCCCCGCATACTGCTGGGGACGAGACATTGAAGTGCTTGAAGAAAACTGCCGCCTCGTAGGTTGCGCTATTCCGAGCTTCTTCTCGCAAATGGAGAACTTAAAACCCCTACTCGCTCCGCGTTTAAAATCTATTGGAATTGACACAAAACATTATACAAGCGGCACGCTCATATCCGCCTTTATCGGCGAACAAGAATCGCGGCGAGCCCACGATGCATTAAACGATATGCGTAATTTTCGCGATGCTTTGCTCGAACTCGAACATAAGCTTGATTAAAGCAACGGCTTTTGCTATTGTACCGACAGTTCGATCCCATTTTAAATGGAGGTGAAAAAGTGGATGCCATTGTCATATCGGGTGGTCGTGGTTTTCGACTCGGATCTTTGACGCGTCGCTATAATAAAGGAGCAATCCGGTTCCAAGGAATACCCGTGATAGCTCGAATTGTCGATAATCTTTGCAGAATATCGGACATCGAGAAAATTCACGTTGTAACTGGGCATCAGTCAAAAAGTATCGAGTGTGTTCTCGGGAATCTGCCACCCGCACAAAACTCTCGCATCATACTTACGCGAGGACCGAGCGAAACAATCGGCATGCTGCAACGCATAGCGTTAACTATACCAATTGTGCGGTGCGATCCTGGCGCGTTTGTAATGGGAATTGACTCGCTCATATCGACGCGCACAATGGAACACTTCGTATCTAGAGTGATAGACCAGCTCAAGCAAGGAGAGAACAGAATAACAATTCTGTGTTCGACAAACATCGACCCGGCACCAACTCACTACCGTGTTTATGAAGTGGGCAATGAAGTAATACGTCATCTTGCGCCGAAAGACGCCGACGCAAAATGTACCCTACGAAGTGTTGGCGTTAGATATTTACCGGGTGAAACTTTGCGCAGAATTCGCAAAGACGCACCAAGACGGTATGGTGAAAATATTTCTCCATACATCTCGTATCTTATGGCTCAAGGTGCGCGTGTTCACTCCATTACTACATCTGAGAGATGGGTACACATCGGATACCCACGAGATTTCAATGCGAAACCATAGAGTTTCTTCGGATTTTCCATTCCTAACGCTCGACTATCACAGTCGAGCGTTTACATTTTAAAAACCAACGGTAGTTACTGGATCAAAAAAATGATAAGTTCAGTGAACACAAACCAATTACCGACACTTCTGTAAGAACTTTCAATTTATTCCAGCAACTATCGAAAATAATATTTTCATTTTTTCAAAACTTCTTTCACAAATAACTGGCTCTGCGCGTTAGAGGATATTAGAATCCCGCCAGGGCTTTCCCCGCGGCTTGCCGCGGAGTAGTTGATCCGCAGCTATGTCGACTATAAACCCAAACCCATTCGCCCTTGTTTATGAGTGGTGATGCCTTATTAATGAATTGCTTTTTTTATTACTCCAAGGTTTATTGGCTGTTCGAACTTGTATTATCGAGCAGAAACTTCTAGAAAAGCATAGACCAAAGGACCTTCAATGATGAGTTAAGAGCGTTTTATTTTACCGATAAGATAATGAATAGCTAAGGCAAGTATAGTCCAGTAGAAAATGAAGTAGATGGCAATAAATGGGGGCGGCGGATCGTCTTTCAAAAAATTAATACTAGGCAGCAACAATGGCCCTATCAAAACAATTTTGATAGGCGCTAGAATTGTAGATACGGTACTCTTCCAGGTCACTGGTGAATCCATTAATAGGAAAGAGTCGGGAGGTTTAGGAAATCCTCGAGGGCCTGTTGATCCCAAAAATGAGGTAGTGATAAAAAGAAAGGCGAACCCGGAAATGATAAAGAAAATAACGAATTTTTTTCTTGAAATATTCATATGCACGATTTGAGGATTTTCACCCCAAATCACGACTCTGGCTCCCGAATTAAAACCTTCGCAAACTTTTGAAATCATTTTGCCAAATCTGATACACAAATCCAAGAAGCGAAATCTGAAATGATGCGCCCCGCCACTATTTTTCTGGGGCAAAGGAGGCGGGGCGACGGACTCGCCCGCGCGGAGGAGGGGTCTGGGGAGGAATCCGCGCGGGCTTCGGCTTTCCTTTTTGAAAAAATTGGCGGCTACGAATTCATGCCATGGCATTTTTTATATTTTATACCTGATCCGCAAGGGCACTTCTTGTTTCTTCCAACTTTTGAAACTTGTTTATCGGGAATATCCGGAAATTCCGTATCATGAACCTTATAATATGTCGGCTCTACAAGTATTCCG
>JBBUBW010000045.1:0-11023 GCA_038058095.1 Patescibacteria group bacterium
TGGGCGATGTCAGGTTTGACGGTTGTCTTGCCCTCGGCGTTAACACTAATGGTTCTAATTGGCGCTTGAGATTCTCCAACCCGATCAAGGGTCGGCATCACAAAAAAGAACACATTTATGATAAGTCCCGCAAGGAGAATATCTAAGAAAATCCAGAAATATTTTTTTGCTTTTAGGTTGTCCATTTTTTACTTCGCTTCGCTCATACAGCGATACCAATATACCCGCCTAACTGAATAACTTCAGTCGTTCGGGCAGGCGAATGGCATGCTAATGATACGAATAATACTAATTTATTTTTGACCGATTCTAATTATTTTTTTGAACTCTTCGGCTTTTAAGCTGGCGCCACCGACCAAAGCGCCGTCAATTTCACTATGTTCGAATATACGTTCGGCGTTTGAAGAAGTTACGGAGCCGCCGTAGACAACTCGCAAATCGCGAATAGCAAATCGCGAGCTGAGAAGATTTTTAATAAACTTTGCCATTTCGGCACTATCCGCCGGATTGTCTGGTTTGCCGGTGCCGATTGCCCAGATTGGCTCGTAGGCGACAATTAGGTTTTGGGTTGTTCCTCCAGAGGAGGATCCGCTTCCGGCGGAAGGTTTTAGGTTATAGAAACCTTTAAGGCCTTGGCGAAGCTGCTTTTTAATATAATTTTTTGCCGTATCAAAACCTTCTTTTTTAACCGAGAGTGATTCGCCGACGCACAAAATAAGTTTCAAACCGAAGCCGAGAGTTGCCAGAACTTTTTTATTTATCATTTCATCCGTCTCACCTAAATACTTACGCCGTTCAGAGTGGCCAATAATTATATAACTGGCACCAATTTTTTTTAGCATCGAGATGGAAACCTCGCCAGTGAAAGCTCCGCCGGGGATAGGATTTTCCCAAAATACGTCTTGGGCTCCCAGATCAGCTTTCCGTAGGCTTTGGCGCACCGCACTGAGAAAGGTAAATGGAGGGCAAATAACTACTCCTTTTTCGTCGTAGGATTTAGCCAAACGAACCGCTTCGGATTCGGAGCTTGGGTTCATCTTCCAGTTGGCGACAATTAATTTAGACATAGGAATATAACTAAATTCTAGCACATTTTGTGCTTGTGGAAACTGCTTAGCAATTGTAGAATAGTTGAGAATTTGCCGCCTTCGTCTAGTGGCCCAGGACACTAGGTTCTCAGCCTAGGAACAGGGGTTCGATTCCCCTAGGCGGTACGATTATTTGTTTGACTTTTGTTTTACTGATTAAGTAAGATGGGGTTAGCTCACTGACAAATGGGACTGGATTTTAGTTTTGAATAGCAGAACCGAAGGGAGAGAATAAATGCACAGCCGATACACAGATCCGCGGATTGAGTCGATTTGGTCAGACGCAAATCGACTTAACCATTGGCAAGACACGGAATTTGCGGTTATTCTAGGGAACGTGGCGCTCGGGAAGATTCCTAAAAAGTTCTATCGTAAAATTCGGAGAATCTTGAAGAGCAAACCTATCGATTTGGACTGGTGGAGGGCGCGAGATAAGGAGATTCATCATGATTTGAACGCCTTCCTTGATGAACGCCTTCGCTATTTGCCGCCTGACCTCCAGCAGTTTCTTCACCAATTCATAACTTCGTACGACACGGAAGAACCGGCTTTTGCGCGGATGCTCGTCGAGTCGCTCGCTATCGTTGACGAGGTGTACGACCGGACAAAGAGAGCAATCGTTTTCCTTGCCTTGAAATACCGATTTTTGATTAAGCTTGGTAAAACTCACGGTCAGGACGCGGAGTTGCAAACCTTTGGAAAGCGGTGCCTCACTTGGTTGCGCGATCTCGAGGAGGCTTATGAAGCTTTGGCGCAGGCTCGGCAGGTGCTTAAATATTCCAAGATCTCCGGAGCAATTGGCAATTACGGCGCCATCGATCCCGAGCTCGAGAAAAAAGCTCTTAAGATTCTGGGATTTGAACCATACTACGGCGCAACCCAGATTATGCCGAGAGTTCTTTACGTTCCACTTGCAGACGCGCTTTCCAATATAGTTCAGGTTTTGGATAAAGTGGCGACAGACATTCGCCTAAACGCGCGAGGCGGGCGTCCGTTAATGAGAGAACCTTTTGGTAAAAAACAGAAGGGCTCGTCGGCGATGCCACAAAAGAAGAACCAGGTCCGCTCAGAGAATGAAGGCGGTATGGCGAGAATGGCGGCAGGATATTCGCAGATGATTCATGCGAATATTCAGACTTGGGAAGAGCGTGATATTTCACAGTCTTCGGTGGAACGCGTAGCCTGGGCGGATCTTTTCCATGTGACGGTCAACGCCTTGAAGGGAATGGTGTTCATTCTTGAAGGCCTGAACGTTTACCCCGATAACATAGCCCAGGAAGTTTACGAAGCTCGGGGAACTTACGCGACGGCTGAAGTGAAAGAGTTCTTGAAGAGGCGGATGGCCATTTTCGGACTCTCCACTGAAGATGCTTACCGGATCGTACAGCTGGCTGCGTTCAACGTCTTTGAACCTTCTCAAGCACGCCAGAGGATTCGAGCTACTATCCCCTCCTTACTTTCAGAAGGCGCGGCGTTGATAGATAGGATTTCAAAATTGGCGCCTGATCCTGTGATTTCGATTCAGGATTTCATTCCGGCAGCGGAACTAAGAGTTTCCAATGAACTCGAAATTACCGGCGAAATGGTGGCAAAATACAACGAATGCCTCCGCCTAATCTTTGCCGAGAAAAGAGCGATTGAGGAATGGAATTGGTGCTTTAACCCGCTTTACCTCCTTCGGCACGAAGCAATTCTTTACGAAAAAATCCTGGGAGAGTAACCAAGGATTCAAGCCAACAAGAAAGGGGCGACCGACATCGGTCGCCCCTTCATACTTTTTTCTTTCTTATATCCTAGCCACTACCCGCCCGAACGACTGACGTCGTTCAGTCGGGCGGGGACATGGAGCCGTTTGTGGCGTTTGTATTCTCTTCTTTTATTTCCTCGGGGGTAAACCCTCCTAAATTTTGCTCACCCTCTCAAAATTTCTTTCAGAAACTTAGGAGGGCGAGTCAAAACTTGGGAGGGTAAATTCTTCAAGAACCTGAATTTCCTCGACGATTTCTTCCATCCGCATAATATGCGAACCTTTGACTAAAATCAAATCCCCTTTTTTAATCATTTCTTCGATTGGTTTTAAGGCATCGTCAACATCGTTAAACTGATAAACGTTTTTCTTTTTGAAACCTTCTTTGATAGCGGAGTCGGCGATGAGTTTGGCGGCGGTGCCTACGGTTATCAAAATATCCACGATATCGCTCGCAATCCTTCCAATCTCTTCATGGGCTTGAAGAGTATAAGGCCCGATTTCGGTCATATCGCCCAAAATGGCGATTTTTCTTTTGGCCGGCAGATCTCTCAAGGTATCAAGTGCCGCGTGCACCGACATCGGACTGGCGTTATAGCTATCATCTAAAATGTACGTAGAATTTTGGCCGGCCACCAAGCGCATACGCCCGGTGGCAGGAATGTAATTTTTTAACGCCTCTGAAATTTTCACCAGATTGAGACCGAAAATTACGCCGACACAAGCGGCGGCGGCTGAAGCATACGCCTGAGCTCTCCCAAAAACTTTGTCGATACGAATCGGGACAACGCTACCTCCGTATTCTAATTTAAAAGAAATACCGAGAGGCTTAAAACCGGAGAATTTGGTTTCGAAATTAGTAATACGCATGTCGGCCCCTCGAGCGAAACCAAAGGTTATTATATTCGCGCGAGTGCGGTCCTTTAGAGCCATGACGGTTTCATCGTCGTAGTTTAAGACCGCGAATCCAGCGGAGGGAAGATATTCAATGAGGCGCCCTTTCTCACGGGCCACTTCTTCGGCTCCGGCATAAAATTCGATATGAACTGGAATTTCTCCGATGGCGGTGATAAGGGAGATATTCGGACGAGCGATGGTTAATAGATGGCGAATATCACCGGGTCGGTCGGCGGCGTATTCTAAAATCAGAAGTTCAGGATATTTTTGTTTGATCCAGCTTAAGGGAGCAACGATATTAAACAGAGAGGAGGAGATGACTTTTAGCCAAAAAAATGGCCCGTGAATTTTGTCCCAATCGCCAAGAATCGTCAGAGGCAAGCCGATTTCGTTATTAAAGTTGCCTTTCGAGAATCTTAAATCACGATCATTTTTTAAAATCTCGGCGATGGCCATTTTGGTAGAAGTTTTGCCGACACTGCCCGTAACGCCAATAATACCGGGGCGATAGCGCCATAAAATCAGCTGAGCTAATTTTTTTAATAGTGCCTTCAAGATTTTTAAAAGATTTTCTTTCATTTTGTTAGTTGGAATTTATTCTATCGGGTGGAATATTGTAATAGTTAATGATGAATTGGGCTAGATCACGGAAGGCTGGCACCACGGTTACGCCAGCGAGCGGCGCGCCCTCCGGTTCGTCGAGCTTGATAAGAATAACAAATTTGGAATCGGTTGTTGGTCCAAAACCGATATAAGTGTCGATAACTTCGTTGGGAACGTAACCGCCTTTTTTAAAGTCGGGAATTTGGGCGGTGCCGGTCTTACCAGCCAGAGAATAGCCCTTGATGTGCCCAACGCCGGCTTTATCTACGGCCGAAATCATCATATCGGTTACTAATTTGGCCGAGTTGGCGCTAATTACGCGGCGGATTTCTATGGGTTCGATAGTGTTATTTATGTAGGGACGCATTAGGTGTCCACCATTCGCAATGGCTGAGAAGGCATTAATTATTTCGAGTTGAGTAATAGCTACCCCTTGACCAAAGGAAGCTGTGGCAAAGGCGACTTCGGGAGCGCCGGGTTTAAGACGCTTGATATCACCCGATAATTCACCGGGGAGATCGACGCCGGTCTTTTCACTAAAGCCGAATTTATCAAGATATGAGCGAAAAAGAACATGCCCTGTTTGCCGTTCGGCAAAAGCGGCGCCAGTGTTTACGGATTGTTCAAGAACGTTGGCCATAGTGAGTTTGCCGTGAGCTTTCAAATCCCAGTTTTTAATTTCGCGGCCGCTGACTTTGAGCACGCCAGTGTCGACATAGGTGGTGTCGGGCGTGATTTTACCCGCGTCAAGTCCCGCCGCCATAGTGATAACTTTAAAAACAGAGCCGGGCTCAAAAATAGTTTGAATGGTAGGGTTGAGGAAGCTTTCGAGATTAAATTTTCCGTAATTATTTGGATCAAAACTCGGTAAACTTTCCATAGCGAGGATTTTCCCGGTTTTCGGATCCTCGACGATTATAGAACCTCCTTTGGCTTTAAATGTAGTGACTAATCTGTTGATAATTTTTTGGACTTCGATTTGAATATTGGGATCGATAGTTAAATTTAAGTCCTCTCCTTTTTTTGGGGCAATGATTTTGCCGCTATCTGTTTCGCCGGCTTTTCCCGAAAGACTTTTTTCATAGTAGCTCTCAAGACCGTAGCGGCCGGATTCTCCGTCTGAGTTTTTGTCAGGAGCAACAAAACCTAAAACTTGAGCCATTAAGGGCCCGAAGGGATAAAAGCGATCGGATTCGATATCGGTGTAAATGCCTTTGATTTTTAAATCCTTTACTTTAGAGAGAATTTCCGACGATGCTTTTTTGGCTAAGATCTCATAGAGGTCTTCTTTTTTTGAAAGTTTTTTGTTTAATTCTTCGACGGGAATGCCGAGAATCGGCGCAAGGAGATTGGACGTTTCGGAAGCATCGCCTATAACTTTCGGGACGGCGTAGATGACCGGAAAATCTTTGTTTAAAACGGCTGGGAGAGAATTTCCTTCTTTATCGGTGAAAAAAATACCACCGCGGGGGGCTTTTAAAACGCCGGAGGCAGCGTATTGAGACTCGGCGCGCGCAAGGTAGTTTGTATTATTAAGAACTTGGATGCGATAAAGATTAAAAAGTAAATAAGAATACGCAAGAACAAGTATGGAAATGACTATAGCGAAACGAACGCGCATTTTTGATGTGTTCCGCACCAAAAGTATTTTTCTCGGCTCGACATACCGGTAACTATCTTAAATTGGCGCTGATGATTTTTTGCTGCGAGGAAAAATCTTCAAAATACTGGGGATTCTTTTCTTGAACTAATCCTCGCTCGAAAATCAGCTTCTCGATATTATCGCCGCTAAAGAAAGCGAACGCCTGTTCCTTAAGGTCGGCGTTTAGGGCCTGAGATTCTTCAATTTGCTTATTGATTTTGGAAATCTCGTGCTCGGCGGTAACTACTTGATTGTACATGACTACGAGCCAAAAAACACCCCCAATAAAAGGGATGGTGAGCCCGACAATGAGACGAATGAAGAAATTTTTGCTTTTGTTGGGTTGGAGGAAGGTCATTTGGATTAATTATTAGGTTGTAGGTTGCAAGTTTTAGATTATTTGGATGACACGAAGTTTAGCGGAACGACTGCGGGGGTTTTTATCGATTTCGTCACCCGAGGCAGTGATGGGTTTTTTGGTTATAATATCTGCCTCCCGGATGTTTTTCATTTTTAAAAAATGGTTTTTGACTATGGCGTCTTCTAAAGAATGGAAGGTAATAATTGCGACTCGGCCTTCTGGTTTAATAATGACGGATAATTTATTTAGAATATTCTCAAGATTTTCAAGTTCTCGATTAGCGTAAATTCTTAGGGCTTGGAAAGTTCTGGTGGCGGGATCGATCCGGCTGGTTCCATCCCTCCTGCTCCCCCGTTCATAACTTTTAGGAACGGCATTGCGGACAATTTCAGCTAATTCAAGACTGGAGATAATTCTTTTCTTTTTGCTGACTTCTTTGATTTTCTTTGCGATGACTCTCGATAATCGCTCGCCGCCGAACTTAAAGATGACGTCGGCTAATTCTTTCTCAGTTAATTCGCGAATTACTTGGGCAACTGGCTTCTGGTCTCCGGAATAAGTCATTATCAAAGGCTCGTCCCGGTCGAAGCTGAATCCCCTCTTTGATTCCTCGATCTGCGCGGATGAGAAACCAAGATCTAGAATTAATCTGTCGGCTTGAGGTAATTTTCGGCGTTCGAGAATTTCGGGAAGGTCGGCGTAGTTGCCATGGATGAGATTTATCTCGGTTTGATATTTGGCAACCCACGGCTCGCTTTTTAATTTTTCAATTAGATTTTCGTCCCAGTCGATACCTAAGAGATGACCGCCTGGGGAAATTTTTTCCGAAATTGCTTTGGCGTGACCGCCTCCGTTTACCGTACCGTCAATTACAAAATCTCCGGGACGAGGATTAAGATTATCGACAACTTCTTTTAAAAGAACGGGGATGTGGGACATGGACTAATAACTAATTACTAGCAACTTATAACTTTCGACAGGCTTCATGAATATTTTTTTGTTATCAGCTATTTGTTCTTAGTTATTAGTTAGATCCCCAGCTCACCCAACTTTTCGGCGATTTCATCTGAAGAGCTTTCGGTCTTTGCTTTGTATTTTTCCCATCGATCAGCATCCCAAACTTCGATGCGGCTATAGAGGCCGGTTACGACTACTTGTTTTTTTAAGTCGGCGTATTGCCTCAAGTAATCTGGAACCAAGATGCGCCCTTGCGCGTCCACTTCCACATCCATCGCTCCCGCAAGCATTAAACGCGAGAAGGCCCGGGAGTTGGCCTGCGCTAAAGGAAGAGCCACTAATTTTTGAGCCAGCACTTCCCATTCTTTGTTGGTAAAAATAAATAAACAATTATCAAGTCCGCGAGTAATGATGGCGCCGGATTTTAATTCTTCGCGGAACTTCGCCGGAATCGCCATTCGACCTTTTAAATCTAAATTGTGTTTGAATTCGCCGAGTAACATTTTGTTTATAAGCCGTTTGTTTTTGGGACTCTTCTTCAGATATTTTGCCCTGCCTCACAACAAGGCCTACTAAAGGAGAGAATACAAGCGAGATTTAGCGCTCGAGCCAAATTTTCGCCCGTTCCCAAAAACAAATGGCTTAGTGAGTTATCCCCAGAAATGCTAGAAAAGTGCCAGTTATCCCCAATTCCATCCACAATTCCCCACTTCCATATAAGAATACCCCACCACTCTCCATAGTGTCAAAGTTATTGCCTAAAATAAAAAACCCTTGATTTTAAAGGGTTAATATCGATCGGGGCGCTGAGATATCCACAATTTAAGCAGTAATAAACAAAAGAGGCCGTCTCAATGAGTTCGGCCTCAATCTTGGTACTCCTCTGTAAGTTGGTTGATTCAGAGTTTGCGATCGAGACAAACAGCGAAACCCGCGATACAGAAAAGCTCAACTGGGATGAAGTAATAAAGGTGCCAAGCTTGTAACCCAATTTCTGGCCAATGCATTAGGATTATCAAGCCGCTGCCTCCGATCGTAGTTGAAGCAAAATAGAGAAACAACGTCGAGTTGAGAAAACCGAGGGAGCACCCGAGCCAGACTTTCATCAGAACCTCCTTTTTTACTGAATTAATTATACATCTAATATAGTCCCCCCAGCAAATTTTTTTATTGTTTTATTTATCTTTAAGGAATTTGATTGATTTTTGAGGCTAAAATGAAGTCGTTAATTGAAAGACCTCCGATTGCGTGCGTCCACAATTCCAATTTAACTTTGGAGTAATTTATATGAATATCGAGGTGGTGGCCTTCGGATTCAGCGATGTCGGCAACTTTATTTACGAAAGCTATTGCCTCTTTGAAATTTTTAAATTTGAATTCAGCGGAGATTCTTTCCCTCACACCAGAACGAGGAATTTTTTCATCCACAAAAGACTTCACGTTCCTCGTTTGGTGTGGGGGTGAATTTTCTTCAAGACGCCAACTAGGTGAAACTTGCACAAGAAGTTTATTCGCCTCTTCTTCGGTAAGTGGCGGCGTTCCCCCTTCGCACGGGACGCATTTTTTGTTTTTTAATTCTTCACTCATATCTAAATCTTAAATCTTCGATAATTTGATAAACTGGCTTATTGAACTGGTAGAAATATTCCAAACATTTGCCGCGAATTTTCTTTATTTCCAATCTGAGAGACTTAGCGAGCTCAAAGATTTCCTGAGAGGCCTTTTCGATTTCATCTTCGTTTTCCACCATCTTTTCGATTTCGCAAAGAGTGTAGCCATAGTCGACTTTATCAATATCGATATTGAACTCTTTAATTTTGAACTTACGCCTTTGCGTGATTAGTTTAAGCAGAACTTTAAAGCCATTAAGTTTGAGATTCTCTTCAAAGTCCTCTGAGAGTTTTTTAATCTCAAGGCGCTTAAGAATTTCGCTCTGGTCGGTTATTTCTTCGTAGACGTTGATACCTTTAGTTTCGGCTTGAGGAGGAATCTTTACTTCGAAAACACCGTCGCGATTTCTTAGCCATATATCCCTCCTTAATAGTGAATAATCGGAGGTGTCGTAATAGATGTCTGTGTTTTTTACTTCTTTAATAAAATCAGCGGTTTTTTCTATCCGCTTTATTTGTCCGGTGGTCAATGAAAATTTTTTCTCTACTTCAATCATTTTGTGCACCCTGTAGGGATCGGACCTACGGCCTTCCCGATGTGAACGGGATGCTCTACCACTGAGCTAAGGGTGCCAAATTCCCAATAGGGCTAATATAAACAAAAACAGCCCTAGTTTCAACTGGGGCTGTTTTTGTTATTCTACTATTTACTGTAGTTCAACGGTTGCTCCTGCTCCTTCTAGCTTTGCCTTGAGTTCTTCGGCGTCGGCTTTCTTGAGGTTTTCTTTAACCATTTTAGGCGCGGCGTCGGCTACGTCCTTTGCTTCCTTGAGACCTAAACCAGTCGCCTCGCGGATAACTTTGATGACGTTGATTTTTTGATCACCAGTGCCTTTAAGAAAAACGTTGAAAGTATCTTTGGCTTCTACGGCTGCTCCGGCTCCAGCTCCGCCGGCCGAAGGAGCGGCGGCGGTGATGCCAAACTTTTCCTCTAAGGCTTTGACAAGTTCAGCTAGTTCTAAAGCGCTAAGCCCTTCGATTTTTGTGATTAAATCCTGTAATTTGTCGGTCATATTTTTTAATTAGGTTATAGTTTTTAGGTTTTAGGTGTTAGGGAATACATCTCTAATTCTAAATACCTGATACGACTCTTTAATTTTTTATGCTGTAATTTTTTTAGATCGCTACCATCACCATGACCTTTGGTGCTGGATTTCGCTTTCTGTAATGAAGAAGGTTTTTAAGTCGCAGAAAGCTCAACCTGTTTCGACTTTTCTTTCATGATGTAAAGCAGCGAACTGATAGGAGCTTGGATCATGCCCAGAAGTTGCGAAAGCAGAACTTCTCGGGATGGTAAGTTGCCAATCATTACCACTTTAGTACCTTCGATGAAACTCTTATCTTTAAGATTATAGGCGCCTAACACTTTTTCGGCGGCTTTAAAATCTTCGCCAAGCTTGGAAAAGAATTTAACCACCGGAGCGCTAATGTCTTCGATGCCTTTATTGGAGAAAACGGTACCAACCGAAAACTTGTGAGATTGCGCGTTGAAGTCGATTCCCTTTTCTTTGAGGATTAAACTTAGAAGACGCTTCTTAATCACCAAGTAATCGGCGCCATGTTCTTTGAGGGCTTTTCGAAGTTGCTTTAAGTCGTTGGTCTTAACTTTGCCGAAATCCGTAAAGATAACAGTTTGGCTTTTTTGGATAAAGTCAGTCCCCTTCTTTACCTCTTTTTGTTTTTGCAGTTTTGTTTTCATGAGATTCTCTACTAATTACGAATGATGTACGAATATACAAATATCCGTTTGCACTATCGACCCCCAGCACCATACGACCTTTGGTGCTGGATTTCGCTCTCTGTTTGGAAGAAAGTTCTTTAGTACAGAGAGCTCAACTTTTTGTCTTTTTTATTTTGCAAGAAATAAAAAAGACTCTACCTAAGAGTCGTGAGAAATGCCGATATTTTCGGCTTTTTCCTCGATAGGTTTTACGCTCTTTGGCGAGCTACCTATTGTCTTAGGATTGAGAGTAGTATATACTCCCTACAAAAATAAGTCAACCCTCTGTACAGTGAACATCAAGGGGTGACGGTGTGGATAACTTGATCGACCTTTTC
>JBBUBW010000046.1:0-4698 GCA_038058095.1 Patescibacteria group bacterium
CAGCATCATCATTAAACCCAACCAAATCGGAACACTTACCGAAACTCTCGCCGCCATCGAGCAAGCCCGCACTTGGAATTGGAAAGTGGTGGTCTCACACCGGAGTGGAGAAACGGAAGATGACTTCATTGCCGACTTGGCTTATGGCTCCTCGGCCTACGGACTAAAACTCGGCGCCCCGGCTCGAGGCGAACGCATTGCCAAATATAACCGCCTCCTCGAGATTTCCCAGGAGAACTAAGAGCTCAGCGATTTCTAATCGACATAGTACACTATCTTCCGCGATCGTGAAATTTAGTGTACTATTACATAAAGACAAAAAACGAAACCAACAATGAAAACCAGAACCTTTACTGAAAAGATACTTGAAATAGCGGCGGAGAGCGCTGTAACTGCGGTGGAAATAATTACAGCGGTTCTTGAATCGGGGTATGGCGCCTCATATTCTAAAATTAACAAAAATCTAAATCGACTAGAGGCGGAAAGGATGGCTAAAAAAACTTCCGCCGAAGAAAGGCACCGACTTTATAACCTAATTTCTAAACTAAAAAGAGAGGGTTTAGTTAGTGGGAAAAAGAAAATTTCTACGACTCAATTGGGTAGAACCAAGCTCACAAAGTTAAAATCGAAATCAAAGTATTATAAAGAAAACGACGAAACAACAAAAATTGTAGTTTTTGACATTCCAGAAAAAAATAAATCTAAAAGAGATTGGCTTCGGAAAAATCTTGTTGATCTAGGTTTTAAAATGCTCCAGAAAAGCGTTTGGATTGGAAAAGTTAAGATACCCGAAGAATTCATCGACGACGTGCAACTTCTGAAAATTATAGACAATATTCATATTTTTACCGCAGACAAACTCGGCTCAATCGAAATTGACAAATAGTACACCAAAAATAGCGATCGCTTAATTTAGTGTACTACAAAAACACCTGGGGAAAATTGAATCTCAAAATTACGTTATACTAACCAAACACAAACTTATGTTCTTAGTTTTCACCGGCAACGGAAAAGGTAAAACCACAGCCGCCCTAGGCCAAGGGCTAAGATCAATCGGCGAAGGCCGGCGGGTTTTAATGGTCCAATTTATCAAAGGCCCGTGGAAATCCGGTGAGGATACGTCTTATAAAAAACTCGCTCCCTACCTTAAAATCGTCAAAAAAGGCAAAGGTTTCGTGGGAATCTTAGGCGACAAGCTTCCGCGCTCGGTTCATATAAAAGCCGCTCAGGATGCCCTAAAATACGCAAAAAAAGAGGTTTCAACCGGCAAGTGGCAAATGCTCATTATGGACGAAATCTCAAACGCTATTAAGCTTAAACTCATCACTTTGAAAGATACTTTAAATCTATTAAACTTTGCTAGGAGTCGAGTTGAGCACATTATCTTCACCGGCCGAGACGCCCCCAAGAAATTCATCCAACTGGCCGACCTTGTGACTGAAATGAAAGAAATCAAGCACCCGTATATGAAAGGCGTCAAAGCCAAAAAAGGACTAGAATACTAATGAAATGTTATGATATGGGGCAGTGAAATTATATTTCTAGAACATTCGGGTTGGCCGTGGGATCAATAGTGTTTTTTATTAATAAGGGCGATGTTCTAGAAATATAATTTCACCTAAACAACATGAAAAAAACCTTCAATAGATTTGGCGGATTAAAATACCTCATTGTTCTTACGGGCGGCATTCTCTTGCGCTTCATCCCCTTCCGTGCCCCAAACCTCGAACCAGTTATGGCCGCCACTATGCCATTCGCCAAAAAATACGGGCGTCTAAGCGGTTTTTCTTTTGGATTCTTAAGTATGGTCCTTTTTGATTTCTTCGACGGCAAAGTCGGCACCTGGACATGGGTTACCGCCATCGCTTACGGCTTAATCGGACTGGCCGCCTATTCCTTCTTAAAAAACAAACAAAATCGTCCTTTAAACTATCTCGCCTTCTCGGTTGTAGGCACCATAGTTTACGACGCCCTAACCGGCCTCACTATTGGCCCCCTTGTATTCCACCAGCCCTTTATGGTCGCGCTTATCGGCCAAATCCCCTTCACCTTAATCCACTTAGCCGGCAACTCAGTTCTAGCGCTTGCCGTTAGCCCATTAATATATCGCTGGCTTGCTTTAAGTCCTGAACTCGAAACTCAGAGCGCGAAAAATTATTTAGCCGTAGATCAGCTCTAAAATATTAGCAAAATAAAACCCGCGATATGTCTCGCGGGCTTTATTTTAATTTCTCTACGAGGCCGGAGGTGGGTCAGAAACTGGGGGCGGAGTTGGATCTGTCGGCGGCGGGGTTGGGTCAGCTGGCGGAGGAGTCGAATCGGCTGGGGGTGGAGTTGTATCTGCGGGCGGAGTGGTATCGGATGGAGGCGGGGTCGTCGAGGTTGTATCAGCTGGCGGCAAAGTCGGCTCAGTTGGAGTTGGAGCAGAATCAACCACTGGCTCAGTTGAAGTTGCTTCCGGAATAGTAGAAGTGGAATCTGTTGAAATCCCGTCGGTTGTCGTAGTCGCCGCCCCATTTGTATCGCCTACACTCGCGGTAGTACTCGTTGTAGCATCGGTTGAAGTCGAACTCTCATCACCCGAAATCAACGGCTGAACAACATCAATAATGCTTGCTCCTAAAGATCCCGTTTCAGAAATGACTGAATCGTCCATATTCTCAGAGTCCACCGGCTCGCGCTCTCCTTCTCCGTCAATCGGGGCTGAAGAGGCCGAAAAAGCGGAAAATCCGGGCAAAGGCCAGCTATAGAGACACATTGGCGCCTCCGGATTCTCGCTCTCGTAAAAGTTATATATTCGAGAAGCTACATGGATAACATTCTCAAGTTGGGTTGCTGTCGAAGAAGTTCCGTTAATTAAAATCTGCTCAGCGGTCGCAAGCGCCTGGGAAACCGTGGAGTTTGAATCCAACCCTAAATTGTCAAACGCCGCGTCGCCATCGTCAGCGCCCGCCAAAATCGCAGCCAAGTCCTGCCGACCCGACACCACATTCAATTCATTCCCCAAAACATGAGCTTTGGCCTTACAAAACTTTGAATTCACATTGTTACCCGAAGGGCAATTCGGAATCCAAAGATTACCGCAAATCTGGGCGCCAGAATAAGAACCGAAAACTCCCGAAAAACTACTGGCGCTTAAAGTTTGGACCTGGGGTTCCCAAACACTCGATCCATTCCCGCCACCGGTGCAACCCTCATGATTCCGCCAATAGCCGATTGAAAGAGCCGGACATTCGTTCTGCCGCCGCTCAATCGTTGCCGTCACATTCACAATATGCGCCTCAAAAGCAGTAAGCGGCACCACGAGCGTTATTAAAACCAAAATCAAACCAATTTTTGAAGCTAAAAGCAGTTTAAAAACATAACCCACGGTTAATTTAAATTCTCCGAAAGCGTTAAAAACTTTCTCCCATAAATTTTTAAAAAACAAATTCAAACCAAAATTTTGCTCTTGTCGTGAGCCGGTTAAATCCGCCGAAAAGTCGCGTTCAGAAATCACCGCCTTTTCTAAAACCTCCTTCTTTAATTGATAACTCCTTTTTGAAGATGGCTTTTTATTGTTGGGCATAATAATACAATCAACAAATTTAATTTTTCCCGCTGGTATCTCCTCCATTTTGTTTCTTTAGTAAACCGTTGGCAAAAACCGTGACCGATCCCAAATATGGAATATGCACCGGTCCTCCTCGCCAAATTAAGGTTTTGCCAATGACATCGCTAAAATCAATCGGCGTATCTTCGGTAAAATTGGCATCGCCTTTGGTGGTAATCTTAGTCTCGTTAAGTTTCACCACGCGGTGGATAGTAAGCGTACTGTTGGTTCGGTTCCGGAAAACAATTATGTCTCCAAGCTGAATCTGAGATTGGTTCTGAACTCCTTTGATAAAAACCAAATCCCCTGTTTTTAGCACCGGCCACATCGAACCGGATGTAATCGCCGCCATTGGGTAATTCGTTTTTAATTTCCAAACCAGAAATTTAGGCAACCCATAAACAATGCCGACAATTATCACCACATAAACCAAGAAATTCAAAAAAGATCTCAAAAAGCTTTTCTTTTTTTTCTTCTTTTTTTCTGGATTTTCCGAAGGCAAAGCTCCTTCTCCCAAATCATCCGTGATTGGTTTTTGATCCTCAGTCATAAGTCAACTGTTGCTAGTTATAAGTCAGCTAGAGCCCAAAAGTCGGAATCTTAAAGAGATAAACCCGTCCGGTGTAGTTTGAATCAATCACTGCCGAAGCCGGCACATAAACCGGAAATTCCACCTCCTTTTCCTCTCTCGGCTTAACCTTGAAATAATTATCGCTAATCGTCATCAACTCGCTAATCCCTCCGGTTTTCCAAATCATCACGTAAACTGGCATAAAAATTCCGTTATTAATCTTAACTTTCCGAACCTGGCTCATCCCCGGCGACAAATCTCCAAAATCAAGCGACTCGGTAGTCGGGTTCACTCCCACTTTTCCTTCTCCCGGAATAATGTGAACCAACGCGCGATATTTATTCGCGTCCAGCACCACATAGAAAACAAAGAGGAAAATAACAATTAGAATTATTCCGATTACCTTATCTCGGGTTTTAAGCGGCCGTCCGGCCTGTTTTTCAATCCACGGCTTCATTCCGCTCATTCGCCACTTCATTCCCGACCCCTTATCTTCTTGATTATTTTGACTATTATTTTGGGTTTCTTCCATACC
>JBBUBW010000047.1:0-4423 GCA_038058095.1 Patescibacteria group bacterium
TCCTTATTGGGGGTTTTGCTCAAAAAATGTTCGAACATCAATCAAAAAACACCGCACTGTACAGGGACTTGCCCGGATGTTCGTCAAAGTAGGTTCGGATTTTAACCAAAAGGTACCGCCAATTTTCAGATTGCGACTTTTGGTTATTTTGGTATAATTAATCGATGAGGAAGGGGTTTACACTTTTAGAGCTTTTGATTACTGTTGCTATTATATCGATTGTGGTGGCGGTGGTGTATGTGGTTATTAATCCAGTTGAGACTTTGTCGCAAGCGAGAGATGGCAGGAGAATTTCTGAAGTGTCTTCGATTGACGAGGCAATTACTTTAGCCCTTCAGCAGAATCCGGCTATTTTTGAAGGGGATTCATACACAATTTATTTGTCTTTACCGGACACTTCACCCACTTGTGACGGTTATGTTTCTGTTCTGCCGCTGATAAGTGTAGGTCCCATATGGCATTACGCCTGCGTGACTCGGGAAAATTTATTTAAAGCCAACGGGTATGGGTGGATACCAATGAATTTTAGTAATTTGGCGATTAGACCGCTTACATCTTTGCCAATTGATCCAGTGAACAACGCCGCAAAGGGTTTTTATTACGCTTACGTGCCGGGATGGGAAATTGATGCCAAACTCGAATCGAAAAAATATTCATTTAGAGGTGCAGATGATCGCGTAAGTTTGGATGGTGGCGACTCGACTAGCACGTTCGAAAAAGGGCAAAACTTGTTAGTTTCTCCTATTATTACTAGATAGGAGATTTAGTCAGAGTTTTTTGAGTTTATAAATAAATCAACAAAGCTTTTAAAGTTTTCGGCGATTTTTTGCGAGGCCGCATCGCGGGAGATTTTAGCTTGATAGAGATCAATTAAAGGCTGTTTAAAAACAGTGCGACCAACAGCGAAGCCAACGACGCCGGGGATTTTAGCGGCGACAGAAAGCCAGACTTTTACTTTTTCTTCGGACTCGCCTCGGCCGAGAACGACTACGCCGACTTCGGTTCTCCCGCCACCACGGGCGGTTTCGACAACGGCTTGCATTTGGGTTAAATCGTTTAAGCCCTCAATTTTCCAGATATCGGGTTCGATGTCTCGGGACTGAATTTCTTTGATGCTATCAACCATTACCTGCCAGCGAAGAGTTTGTTCGTATTTGTCTTGATCTCCACCGACTTGGCTTAATTGCGCAGGAGTAGCGATGGCTAATAGTTCAAAGAGAAATTTGTAGCCGCTCGACTTACAAAAATCACTTACGGTTTTTAGTCTTTGGCACTGGCGTTCGTTTAAAATCGAGTCGTTTGCGGGATTGTAGCGGACCAAAACTTTAACGTATTCGGGTTTGAATTTTTCGATGTGTTCGGCAAATTTGTCTCCGTATTCAAAATCAAATTCGTCTTGGCCGGATTTTTCGATGGTTAAGATGTGGGTGATGTTTTGGGCGTGTGCTTCTTCGTGAATTTTGGCGCCGAATTGCTCGTCGACTAAAATCGCGGATTTTTCTTTAGGGACGCCCATTTGAAGCGATTTTAGAAAAGCTTCGAATATGACGTGCTTGTAGTCGGCGAGCATATTAGTTTTTTCTTGATTAAGCTCGCGCTCATTTACGCCGAACATTTTAGTAAATGTGCCGCGATGATCGAAGGGGAGGATATATAACTCTTCCATAGTTTATTAGTAATATACCATTGGTTTAAATTGTTCTAATTGACCTAATTTCTAATTATTCTAAAATTTAAAATGTAAATCTCAAAATGAAAACGTAGAATGCAAAATTAAACTAACTAATTACAGATTTGCTGCTGATATATGAATATTTTAACACAAGAATACAAAAAAGGAGAAAAATTGGTTATTTTAAAATTGCTCTGTGATGAGTGGTTATAAAACGGACCGTTTTAGGGTTTGAGGACATAACTACAGTGTGAGTAGTGATGCCGTGGACTGACGATGAGATACCGGGAAGAAGAGGGCCGGTTAGGACGCCGGTTGCGGTGAAGGCGAGATCGTTGCCTTTAGCCAGATCGTCAGAGTTGAAGATTTCTTCAAAACTAGTAATCCCGGCGGCATTGAGGCGCTTGGTATGGGTTTCGTCTTTAGGGCGCCACCGGCAGAGGATTTCTCCGTCGAGGCATTTGAGAGCTACGGCGGCTAAGACGGCTTCGGTTGAGCCACCGGTGCCAATTAAAATATCAACTGGGGATTCATGGAGGCAGGTGGCGATAGCCATGGCAATATCGCCGTCGGTGAAAAGCTGGACGCGGGCGCCGATTTCGCGAATTTCGCTGATGATTTTTTGGTGGCGGTCGCGGTCAAGAATAGCCACCGTGATTTCGGAGACATCTTTTCCTAGAGCTTTAGCGACCTTTTCTATATTGTTTTTAACGGGAGCGTCAAGATCGATTGCGTTTTTGGCTTCGCGGCCAACGGCGATTTTTTCCATATAAGAATCAGCGGCTTTATAGAGGGTGTCTTTTGGACCAACGGCGATGGTGGTCAAGGCGTTGGGATGGCCATAGGCGACACTCGAAGTACATTCGAGCGGATCAACGGCAATGTCTAAAATCGGGCCATTGCCTTTTCCAACTTTTTCGCCGATAAAAAGCTCAAAAGATTCGTCTTTGGCGCCTTCGCCAATTACAATTTCACCCGAAAAGTCGATTTGATTGAGCGCGATTCGCATAGCGTCGACGGCCGCTTTGTCGGCGGCTTTTTTGTCGCCTCGTCCGACCCACTTTGAGGCAGCGATGGCCGCGAGTTCGGTGACGCGGACAAATTCAAGACCGAGATATTGGAATACAGAGCCGTTTTTATTCACAATATTTATCAATTTAAGTATAACCCGTAGTAAGCCGTGAGAAAAGGCGGCGATTTAGGCGGGAATGGTATAATTAAGTTTATATTATGGGAAAGACGGAGGGGTTTACCCCCGCACTATAATGAGGAATAATTTGTTTTCCGAAATAAAAGAATTTCTTAAGACTGAACAATGCTGCCTAAATAGGACGTTTTTTTCAAGGGGTTTAAGAGAAGAAGTTCCTCATTTAGTACGGGGGTTTACCCTAATTGAACTTCTGGTTGTGATTGGTATTATAGCGATTTTGGCGGCGGTAGTGATTTTGACTTTGCAACCAGCGGAGCTTTTGAGTCAAGCGAGGGATGGAACGAGATTGGCAGAGGTGGCGTCAATTAATAAAGCGATTGGGTTTGCTATAGCGCAGGATTCTGGGATAGGTCTTGGCTCTGCGGCAACAGTATATTTATCTTTGCCGGATCAGAACTCTAATTGTTCTAATTATTCGTCTCAACTACCTCCACTTGGAGGTAGTTGGCAATATCACTGCGCGCCCCTCTCTACGCTTCAAAGCGTTAATGGCAACGGCTGGCTTCCGATAAATTTTTCAAATTTGGGCATGGTGCCATTGGATGTCCTCCCGACTGATCCTATAAATGATGCGGCCAGGGGATTATATTATATGTATATACCTGGATATGAAATTGATGCAAAAATGGAGTCAGCTAAGTTTATAAATACGGGAATTTCTGATAAAGAAAGCACGGACGGCGGGGACGATCCGGATATTTTTGAGGTAGGGACGAAGTTGTCGTCCTTACCTGGATTTGGAATTGTTTTTAATTCGACAAGTTCTGTTACTTCGCCGAGCAACGTAAGTGTTCTTGGGTGGTCGCATACAGTAAAGCCTGGTTTCAGTAAGATTTTATTAGTTGGAATTTCGTCCTATAAATCAGGTGGTCCACCCGATGTTACTTCGGTGGCATATCGAGGTATTCCGTTAACAAAAGTAGGGAGATCTTCTTTGTCTATCGTGGGGCCAAAAGGGATAGACTCTAGCTTTTGGTACCTAAGAAGCCCACGAGTTGGTACTGGTGATATTTCGGTTGTTTTTGGCACGCTTGTTATAAACGCGGTAGGCGGAGCACTTTCCTTAAATGGAGTTGATCAGTTTGTCCCGATTGAAGCCACAAATTTTTCTACGGGAAATAATCAAGTTGCTTTAAATGTTACGACCCTGACAAGCGGGGCCTGGGTGGTTGATCATGTTGCGTACATAGATGACGTTTTCGGGCTTACTGTAGGCCCAGGGCAAACACAGAATTGGAAAAAAGTACCTCCCTTTGGAGATCCGTGGCTATATGGAGCTTCTAGCTACAAGGTGCCGGCTTCTACTGGCCCTGCATTGATGGGTTGGCTTAACGGCGGGGGTCCTGAGTGGGCATCATTTGGAGTAGCTCTAAGACCAAAACCGTAATATGATTTTTTGGTTTAAGACAAAAATCTTGCTTTGAAACCGGTTTTTAATTAAAGTTCTAATGGTGCCGGAGTAGCTAGTTTGTCCCATTAGAGCCGCCTTAGCTCAGCTGGTAGAGCAGCACATTCGTAAAGTGAAGGTACGAGGATCGAAT
>JBBUBW010000048.1:0-5548 GCA_038058095.1 Patescibacteria group bacterium
TTGCTCATTTTGCGCAAAAAATTGGAACGAACCGCCTCATTTCCGAAAAAATTGTGTCTTGGGATTTCGTCCCGCCGTTTGATTTTACCGCTCAATTCCTTGCGAGCCGCGCCAGCAGGCGCGGCGAGCAAACCTCTGCTTTCCCCCGCAAAAAATCACGAAGTCCAATTTGGTGCGCGCTCGAGGGATCGAACCCCGGGCCTACTCGGTGTAAACGAGTCGCTCTACCACTGAGCTAAGCGCGCGTAAGAATTTGTTAGTGAACCTTAAGAGCCCTACAAATCCTTACGTTCCGCCAACGGCGGGACTAAAACACTCTAACTAAACCGTATAATAATGAAAGCTCCAATAAATATCAATAACACCCCTATCGCATAACTCACGCCCTATGTTTCTTAAATAAAACAATCTGAGAAATAGCCAAAGCGCTCATTGTCTGAACAATCCCCATAACCAAAAACAGCGCCTTAAAAGAAAAGCGGCTCACCAGTAATCCCCCAATAACAACCGCCACTCCGCTTAGAAACTGCGCTAGCCCATCGGCCAACCCCCACTCCAAGCCGGCAATTTTTTTATCCTCGCTTTTTGCATAAACCGCATTCCAAGTTGGCGTCGCCAGCGCCACCGCTACCCCCATACCGATCTGAACCAAAAAAAGCTGCGCCGAAGTTGAAACAAATAAATAAGAAAAAGTGAAAACGGCATTCAGCGCGTACCCAAGAACTAATAATTTTTCTTTCTTTATTTTTTCATCGGAAATTTTGCCAACTAAAATAGTTAGCAAACCTCCGGCCATTAAATAAGTCGCCCAAGCCCATGTAATTTCCAAAATATCTCCTCCAATCCTTTGAGTAAATACGGCAAAAAGCGGGCCGAGCATTCCGTCGCCAAAATACCAAATCGCATCGGCATAAAGCAAAATTTTTACTTTCGGATTAATTCCACCCATCAGTTCATTCTACCAACTAAGTATTTAATTTCCAAAAATTCTCGTACAGTTTCGAAACCAAAACCGGCCCCGTTCCACCTGGAGTTTTTGTGTAGGCAATATTTTTTTCATCCGCGCCATCGTGAACTTGCCCTGAGCTTGCCGAAGGGTCAAAATCGCCGGAAATCTTCCCGTCCATTTGCGCGTATCCAAAATCAATCACCAGCGCTCCTTCTTTTAAATCTTTAGCTGAAAACAAATTCGGATGTCCTGCCCCACTAATTACCACATCTGCTTCTTTCAAATTCGGGTGGAAATTTTTAACCGAGCTGTCATAAATCGTTACTTCCCCTGCCCGATTCTGTAACCAAAACCCCACTGGTTTCCCGATCAAAAACCCCGCCCCTATTAAAATGAATTTAAGTTCCCTAAGCGATTTGCCCTTGGCGATTTGCGACTTCAAAATCTCCTCTACTGTTTCCACCGCTGGCGGCGCCACTTTTCCTCGCCCGGTATAAAACGCTCCGAGCGCCTGCTCACTCAAACAATCCACATCCTTCTCTTTTGAAATTGCGTTTAGCGCGTAGTGCCGGTTGATATGCTCGGGAAGAGGCAATTGCACCAAAAAACCCCCGCAATTCTTAGGCCTCGAAAGCATTCCAATCTCCGCTCGCAAATCATCCGTCGTCGCCTTCTCCGGCGCCTTATAAAGCCGAAAATCTATCCCAAGCTCTTTCGCCACTTTTTCCTTCTGCTTCAAAAAATTCACCGAAGCCGAATCTTCCCCTACGAGCATCCCGCCCATAAACTTATCCTTCCAATCCCCCGGCTTGGCTTTTAGCCCTTCAATGATTTGACCCGCTATTTTTTTCCCATCGATAATCATAATTAAGAAAATTTAATGCTTCCTAAATCGCCGTCAAGAATAATAGGTTGGACAGCCTCAATCTCCTGTTTAATAAAATTGATATTAGGAATTGGATTTATTAAAAATATTTTTTTACGAAGAATATGGGCAAATCCAATTTCCAAAAAAGAGTTGCCTCCAATGTAATTATCTACGTCTCCCTTCTTATAATTTAAGACTAAAATAGCGTCTGAGTCTTGAATTAAATTATAATGCTTCCTTATGAGATCGTTTTCAATCTTCCTCTGAGCCCCCTCACTTCCACCTTTATTGGAAATCAATCCACTCGCATACTCTTCGACTTGTTCCGGCAAAAAACATACATGCCCTTTGGCCTCGAGAAAATCTTGGGCTTCAAGCATTTCTTTGGCAAAACTCATACTACCACAAATAGTAATCCTCATATTTTATTTATAATCCAACGGAAATTTAGCGCAAAGACTTCGCACTTCTGACACAACACCCTTTTTATCCAAAAGCACATCCGCGATTAATTTCGCCACTTGTTTCATTTCGCCCTCTTTCATTCCACGCGTAGTTAAAGCCGGCGTCCCCATTCTAATTCCCGACGGATCCATCGGTTTCCGCGCGTCATAGGGAATAGTATTTTTATTCACGATGATTCCATTCTTCTCAAGCTGATCACTCGCCTCCGCGCCGGAGATTCCTTTTGGAACCACATCCACTAAAATCAAATGGGTTTCCGTTCCACCCGCCACCAACCGAAAACCAAAATTTTTAAGTTCGTCCGCTAAAGTTTTCGCATTCATAATAATCTGCTTGGCATAATCTTTAAACTCCGGCTGTGCCGCCTCCTCCATCGCCACCCCAATCGCCGCAATTTGATTCGCATGCGGCCCGCCCTGTAATCCCGGAAAGACCGCCTTGTCTATCAGTTTTCCCAAATCAACCTCCCCCTTTTCCAAATTTTCCCCACCTGATACCTGATACCTGATACCTGATACATATTTTCGCTTCGCGAATATAACCCCTGCCCTCGGCCCTCTCAAAGTTTTATGCGCCGTCGTCATCACCACGTCCGCTATTGCCTGTCCGCCTTTGGCGGAAAACGGCGAGGGATACACTCCTCCCGCCACCAGTCCTGCAAAGTGAGACATATCCACCATCAAATACGCCCCCACCTCATCGCAAATTTTTCTGAATTTCTCAAAATCAATTATCTTTGGATACGCCGTATATCCCGCCACAATAATTTTCGGCTTATTCTCCACCGCTAGCCGGCGAATATCCTCATAATCCAACTCCTCGGTTTCCTTATTTAAAGTGTACGGCGTTGAAATCCACGCCTTTGAAGTGAAACTCACTTTGTGTCCGTGCGTTAAATGCCCGCCCATATCAAGCTGAAGCCCCATAATCTTTTCGCCTAATGAAACGAGCGCCACATAAATTGCCAAGTTCGCCGGTGAACCTGAATATGGCTGGACATTCACTCCCCAATCTTCCTCCTTCAAACCAAAAGCCCGAAGCGATCTCTCTTTAGTTAAAATCTCAAGCTTGTCCACAAACTCATTCCCGCCGTAATACCGCATCTTCGAATACCCTTCCGCGTATTTGTTAGTGAACACTGAACCCAATGCCTCGAGCACATCGCGAGAAACAAAATTCTCTGACGGAATCAAATTAATCGTCTCGTTCTGCCGCTTAGTTTCCGCTTTAATTAAATTTTCTATTTCTTTATCGTTCATTAGCTATGATACAAATATACTAATTTTACAAATGATACTAATCATACAAATTTAATTTTCTCATCAGTACCATTCGCATCATTAGCACGCATTCGTATATTAGTATCACGCCTGGGTAACCTCCCAATCTTTATGCATCTGCGGAATCATCATCTGTGGATTCCATGTTTTCTTAAGTTCCTCAAGATTTTGGGACGCCTGATATTTTCCTCCCTCTCCCACGTAGTCAATCGCTTTTTGGGTCAGGGGCGCCACTTCATAAAAAACCATCTGCGCTATTCTCCTGCCCACCACGAGTGGTATCGAAAAATATCGCGAGTTATTCGTCACCTCCATCGTCCACCGGTTGAAGTAGCCAACATCTCCCCAACCAGCGTCTTTGCAAACCTCCACGAAATTCCTGCCCATCGAAGATCGCGCGTACATCTTCGCCACGCAAATATCTCTGCCCCCGATAAATTCTCGCGTGTGCGCCAGAATCGTTTCGCCCGGTTCAAGAAAAATTACCTTTGCATGGTCAGGAATATTTTTAAGTTCTACCCCCCACTCTTTCCTTGATTCTCCCGCCAGTTGCGCCTCAAATGGCCCCGACCAAACAGTTTTCGTTGATTGCTCGTCATAAAGATTATGAATGGTATGCCTGCCCCTCGGCGCCTTCTCCCTCCAAAACCACTCCCCTAAAGTCACATCATAACTGGTGGTTTTCAGGTTCTTGTCGCTAAAAGGGTCGATCACAATCGTCCCCTTCTTCATATGTTCCAGTATCTGGTTCTGTGATAAAAGCATGAAATTAGTTTAATTTCTAAACGAAAATAAATCAAACTTATTTGAAAAGAAACCTTGGGTGCCTGATGGGAATCGAACCCACCTCACTGCTGCCACAGAGCAGCGCTTTACCACTAAGCTACAGGCACCATCAAACTCAAAGATATTATTAGAAATTATACCTCTCGTCAACGTAAACTCGAAAAATGAAGATATGATATAATACTCCTACGCTGCTCTAAGGGCAGCTTTTTATATGATACCCAGCGAATTCTATACGTATCTCGCTATTTACTTCTCCACTATCATCATTGGGAACGCCGCCGCCTTCTCCACCTTTATCCTTGCCTTTCTGGGCCGTTTCGGCCACTGGGGTTTCTTATACGTAATAATCACCGTCCTTTTGGCCGACATAAGTGCCGATTGTCTTTGGTATTTTTCCGGCCGCTGGCTCCACAACACCAAATTCGGCAATTTCATTAAAAACCACCTCCCCCACCACGATTTAATCTACAAACACGTCCACGAAGGAAACTTGAAGTGGCTCTACCTCGCAAAATTCGTTTCCTCAACCAGCGCCCCATTTCTTTTCTTAATCGGCTGGAGCCAATCCCTTAACTTCAAAAAATTCTTCCACTTAAGCATCCGCACCATTATCGTCTGGTTGGGACTTATGATTATTTCAACCACCGCCCTAAGTCTCGGACTTCTTCCTTTTCAATCAATTAAGTTTTTCAAGAACCTCGAAGTCACTATCACCGCCATCGCTATCCTCTTCATCGGCTTCGAATTCCTTTTGAAATTCTTAAGCAAAAAACCAGCCATCAGAAACTTCCTCAAAAAACTCGGAGGGTTAAATAATGGGAATAGCAATCATTCCGATTTGATAAAATAACCACTTCTCTCACTCAAAATCTAAAGCGGACGAAGTCTATATTCTATAGACTTTACTTTTTAAAAACAAAAGATTATTATTTTCACTACAACATTCGAGCAATAAAACATTACAACACCTAAAATGCCTATCACAAAATCAGCCGAAAAAGCCCTGCGCCAGAATATCACGCGACGCAAAAATAACCTCAAACGCAAAGAGACGTACAAAGCCGCCATTAAAGAAATCAAAAAAGCCCTCGCCTCAAAAGACGCTGAAAAAGCCAAATCCCTAATCAGTAAAGCCTTCCAAGCTCTCGATAAAGCCGCCAAAATCGGCGTCATCAAGAAAAATAAATCCAGCCGCCT
>JBBUBW010000049.1:0-15794 GCA_038058095.1 Patescibacteria group bacterium
CGAGCGAACCTTCTCATCTTCAAAAAATGAGTTCGTATCTGAATTTATGGCTCCCCGGGTAGGATTCGAACCTACGACCCACTCCTTAACAGGGAGTCGCTCTACCGCTGAGCTACCGGGGAATATATTGCTTTATAAATTGCCTACCTCTATAACTTTTTAACTGTTCCTCCCTTCGAATTGCCTCGCCTCTAGTCTCGACTATTTCTTTATATATTAAAACCCATTCGCCAGCAAATCGCCTAGTATAAGTATGTCTGGAATTTTTAGAATCATTATGTTCCTTGATCCTACGATTTAAATCCTCCGTTTGACCAATATAAACTCTATGACGCTCACTATTATAAATCGCATAAACAAAAAACATTGTTCTAGTCGCTCTACCTCCGCCAGCCGGCGGAGAGCTACCGGGGAATGCACTGACTAGTCTAACAAAATCATTTTATTATTCAAGCAACCTTAATATTTATAATAAAAACCCAAACTTTTAATATCCTGTTTTTCATAATAAGATTAACTTGTGAAAGAGAACGGAAAAACGAATAAAAAAGGGAATTTTAAAACCAACTTAAGGGTTAGCACTTTTTTAGCCACCCGCCAAATTAAAAGATCCAATATTTGGACCAACATCCTCATCATCTTCATCATGACGCTTACTTTTCTTAACCTTATCATCGTGAGCGGAATTTTAGTTGGACTAATCGAAGGCGCTATCAGAGCTGTTAAAAGTCACTATCTCGGTGACATTTTTATCTCCGACCTGGAACATAAAAGCTACATCGAACAGAGCCGGATGATTATAAACACCGCTCAAAATATCCCCGGCGTAGAATCCTTAACTGCCCGATACACCGAATCAGGAAAAATCCAAGGCAACTATAAAATTCCAAAAAGGAGGCCGACCGACTCAGACGACAGCGTAGGCACCCAAATTGTAGGTATTGATCCAGTATCCGAAAATAAAGTTACCGGCCTTAAAAAACTTGTCATCGAAGGCCAATACCTCGAACCCAACGACTACGACCAAATTCTTTTAGGCGCTATGCTTTTGAGTAAATATCTTTCATTCGATTCCCCCGCCTTTCCGGCTCTAAAAAATATTGAAGTTGGCGACCGCGTTCGCATTGAAGTCAACGGCAATGTCCGCGAAGTGAAAGTTAAAGGCATTATCAAAAGCAAAGTGGACGAAATCGACCGCCGAGTTTTCTTTGTCGATAACCAGCTCCGTGGGCTCATCGGCCGAACCGACTACAACGTGGATGAAATTGTCCTCCGCATCAAATCAGGCGTCGATCCAATAATGATCAAGCAAGCCCTTCTAGCCAATAACGCCGGAAATTTTGCGCGCGTTCAAACCCAAGAAGACGCCAAACCGAAATTCATCAAAGATATGAAAAAAACTTTCGCCATCCTCGGGAATATCATGAGCTCCATCGGTTTAGCCGTCGCCGCGATTACCATATTCATTGTAATTTTTATCAATGCCATCACTCGCCGTAAATTTATCGGTATCCTAAAGGGCATAGGCATCGAACCAAGGGCAATTGAACTTGCCTATATTCTCCAATCTGTTTTCTACGCCGTCTTAGGCACTATTGTCGGCTGCATCCTCGTCTTCGGAGTGATAAAACCCTACCTTGACGCCTACCCTATTAATTTTCCTTTCAGCGACGGCATTTTGGTTGCCACCCTAAACGGCACCTTAATTAGAATCGCCATCCTTTTTGCCGCCACCTTCATCGCCGGCTACATTCCAGCGAGAATCGTCGTCAAGCAAAACACTTTAGACGCCATCTTAGGAAGATAAAATAACTTGTGGTGAATAATATTGAACTATGATCAAAGCTCAAAAACTAGTTAAAAAATTCAAAAGCGGAGAATCAGAATTAGTTGTCCTAAAAGGCCTCGACCTCCACGTCCGAAAAGGAGAATTTGTTTCCATTATCGGCCGCTCCGGCTCCGGCAAATCCACCCTCCTTTATCAACTTGGCCTTCTCGATCGCCCCAATTCCGGCCAAATCATTATTAACGAGATTGATGTCTCTAAATTAACTGATGAGGAACGCACCGCTTTCCGCCTAACTGAACTCGGCTACATATTCCAAGATTACGCCTTAATCCCGGAACTCACGGCTATTGAAAACGTCCTCATTCCGCTTTACATGCAAGGATTAAAAAATCACGAAGCCGAAAGCCAAGCCATCCTAGCTCTCGAAAAAGTCGGCCTCAAGGAAAAATTTAGCAACCTTCCCAGCCAGCTCTCCGGCGGAGAACAACAGCGCGTATCCATAGCCCGCGCCATCAGCCACAAGCCCAAAATCCTTTTTGCTGACGAACCCACCGCCAACCTCGACTCCGAAACCGCCGATATCGTTTTAAAAACTTTTATAGAACTTCATAAAGATGGCCAGACGATTATCATGGTTACCCACGAACCCGAATACGCCGAGCTCACCGATCGCATCGTCCATCTCTCGGATGGTATAATCACTGGAGACAAAATTAAATCATAAAATAAATATGACCTTCCAAATAAAAGGCCAAAGCGAAAATCTCGCCTCCGCCATGCGAACAATCGGCTATCACCCCGTCGGCGTGAGCGACCGCGGTGAATTAAACTGCGTCCGCCCCATCCGCGGAGACTATCCCCGCTTTCACATCTACTCCCGAGAAGACGGCAATCAAATCACAATCAACCTCCACCTCGACCAAAAAAGGCCCTCATACGGTGAAGGCAGTCACGCCCACTCTGGCGATTACGATTCCGAAACCGTCCGCGACGAAGCCGAACGCATTAAGTCTATTTTAAGATAAGTTAAAATGGCAGCGGCTGGTGAAAACAAGTTCACCAGCCGTATTTGTTTCTTCAAAAAACACCTTCGGAATCACTCTCTACCGGCGGCTCCCCTTCAACCGCTCCCTTCTTTGTCTTCTTCTTGGATTTTGGTTCGAAGAAAGAAACTCTTTTGGTTCTGGAACCTCCCTGTCGGCTGTAAACCTTATACTGCGGAGGAAGTGAAGCTTGGGGCGTTGCCCGAAACAATTTGTCAACCACAGTCCAAGTGCAGCAGAAAACCTTATGCGAAGCTCCACTGCTATCCGTCACCTCTTCCGTGTCGTGGCCTGGAAATTCTTGAACTAAAGCCTCGTTAGCCGCAGGGTTCATCGGCTCGATAAACCACTGACAACTAGGCCTAGCGCTATCTTTTATCGTCTTCGGCATATTGTCTCCTTTCCCGAAAATCTGCTAAAAAAATCCTAAACCTATCGACTGAATTCCACAAGTCTAACTTTTCTCTATTTACTTTACTTAAAATTAAGATAAGTCTTTCCCCTTCTCAAAAGGAACAAAATCTAGTAAAATAGGGCGCGTAAACACGCCAATGCCAGAAATATCCTTAAAAGCCGAAGAACTTTTCCGAATCGGGAATTGGCCCATCACCAACTCCCTTCTGCTTTCTTTTGTCAGCTTAATTATTCTCCTTATAATCGGCTTCACTCTTAAAAGAAAACTAAAATTGATACCCGGTAAATTCCAGAGTTTTTTCGAGATTCTCCTTGAGCAAATTTTGAAACTCATGGATTCGGTTCTAGGCGAGCGCAAACTCTCCGAAAAATATTTGCCGATCGTCACCACTATTTTTTTATTCATCGTCACCTCAAACTGGCTCGGACTTCTCCCATTAGGATCAATTTTTCTTAACGCCACGCTGGAAGGTAAACACGCCATAATCCCCCTCTTCCGCTCTCCGGCGAGCGACCTCAACTTCACTATGGGACTAGCCGTCGTCGCCTTAATCTCTATCAATTTGCTCGGTGTTTTGGCGATTGGCTTCAAAAAACACTTTGGAAAATTCTTCAACGCGCACAAACCTTTCCCGGTAATTTCCTTCGTCGGAATCCTTGAGTTCCTGTCAGAATTTGTTAAAATAGTGTCGTTCTCGTTTAGGTTATTCGGGAACGTTTTCGCGGGAGAGGTGCTTCTTATGATCGTGGGCTTCTTAGTGCCCTATTTTGTTCCTCTTCCATTCCTCTTTTTGGAGGTTTTCGTAGGCTTTATCCAAGCCTTCATTTTTTCAATGTTAACCCTTGTTTTTATCTCTATGGCGGTTCGCCCCCACACTTAATCTAAAATTATCTTAATAAAACCTGCGGTGGAAACTAAAATCAACAAAAATACAAAAAACATGCCACTAAAAAATCAAAACCATTTTTACCCGCTTTTTAGATTAAGTCGTGGGGGGTAAAACACGAGGAGGCACATTAAAGGTCGCAGTTCAAATATAGAAATTATTAAAAAAATAAAATTATGGACGCAGAATCAATGAAATTTTTGGCCATCGCTATCGTTATGGCCGTAGGTACCATCTGCCCAGCAATCGCCATCGGTTTAATCGGCTCAAAAGGCGCCGAAGCAATTGGCCGCAATCCGGAAGCTGCTTCGAAAGTTCAGACGTCGATGATCTTGGCTATCGCTTTCGCTGAAGCCATCGCCATCTACGCGCTCGTCGTTTCTCTCATTCTAAAGTTCGTTGCCTAAATCAGTATTTCGTAGCCCATTTGTATATTCGTAAGTCATCCGTATTCCGTAGCCAAAATAAAGTATATGCAGGAATTAGTTAAACAACTTGGCATTAATTGGAAATTACTCCTTTCCCAAGGAGTGAATTTTATCATTCTTTTGGTTGCCCTAACTTTATTGGTCTATAAGCCGCTCGCTCGCCTGCTCGAAGAAAGACGCAAGAAAATAGAATTCGGACTTCAGGGTGCCGAGGAAGCCGAAAGGCGCCTCGCAGAAATCGAAAAGATTAAAGAAGAAAAACTCACCGAAGCCGATAAAAAAGCTATGGGCATCGTAGGCGATGCCGAAAAAAGAGGCGAGAAGAGAGAGGATGAAATCTTGGCTCGCGCCGAGATAAAATCAAAGGAAATTATGGCGGAAGCCGCCCGTATCGCCGAACTCAAAAAAGAAGAAGAGTTGAACCGCCTCACCGAAAAAGCCAACGCGCTAATAAAAGAAGCTATCATCAAAACCGTTGAACTCGACCCTAAATACATTGACGAGAAACTAATCAGCCAAGCGGCTAAAGTTATCAAAGAAAAAGCGGCATGAAATACTCCCCTAAAAATTACGCTTTAGCGTTAAACCAAGCCCTTGAGGGCAAACCGGAAACAAAAAAAGGCGCTATTCTTAAAAACTTCTTAGTGGTCTTAAAGAAAAACGGGGATCAGAGGCTCGCCCATAAAATCCTTGAAATTTTCAAAGGTTTGGTTGTCCGCCAAAAAGGCGGGCACCATGTCTTACTTGAACTCGCCCGAGAAACTCCGGACACCTCCACTCAATCCATCCTCAAAAAATTCGGAGAAAAAGATTGGGTCGAAACTTCCATTAACCCTAGCCTAGTCGCCGGGATCCGCGTTACTCTTGATGGCGAACAAGAACTCGACAATTCTCTCGCTAAAAAACTTCACAAACTTTTTAACCGAAATTAAAAATCATCCGATAGGAATATCTAAATTTATTTTATGGCGTACGACATCATCGAAAAACTAAAAAAAGAAATTGAAGGCTTTAAAGATGAAGCTGGATTTGAAAACGTCGGTATCGTGACCGAAACTTCAGACGGTATCGCTCGCGTAAGCGGCCTCGCGGGCGCCTTAAGCCAAGAAATTTTAAACATCGAAACCGAAACTGGAGATATTCCAACCTTAGCCTCTAACCTCGAGGAAAGCTCTATCGGTACTATTATCTTAGGAGATTTTGAAAAAGTAAAAATCGGCCATCGTGTCCGCCAAACCGGCAAAGTTTTATCCATCAAAGTCAGCCCGGAAATTATCGGCCGCGTCGTCGACCCCTTAGGCCGGCCGCTCGATAATAAAGGCGTTATTTTTAAAAATCCGGAAAAAGCCGAGGAATATCGGCTCGAAAAAATCGCCCCCTCGGTTATTAACCGCGAATCGGTCAAAATCCCGGTTCATACCGGCGTTAAGGCCGTCGACGCGATGATTCCTATCGGCCGAGGCCAGCGCGAACTTATTATCGGCGACCGCGGCACCGGCAAAACCGCTATTGCTCTCGACGCTATTTTAAATCAAAAACAAGACCCCGGCCGCCCTCAAATGATTTGTGTTTACGTCGCCGTCGGCCAAAAGAATTCCAAAATCGCTAAAATTATTAAAACTATGGAAGACGCGGGCGCTCTCAAATACACCGTCGTCGTCTCTGCTCCAGCCTCAGCCCCAGCCGCTCTTCAATATCTGGCTCCCTTCGCCGGTTGCGCTGTCGGCGAATACTTTATGGAGAAAGGGCAAGACGTTCTGGTTGTTTATGACGACTTAACCAAACACGCCCAATCCTATCGCGAATTATCCCTCCTCCTCCGCCGTCCCCCGGGCCGCGAAGCTTACCCGGGAGATATTTTCTACCTCCACTCCCGCCTTTTGGAACGCTCCGCCAAACTCAGTAAAGAACAAGGCGGCGGATCCTTAACCGCTCTTCCGATTATTGAAACTCAACTAGGCGACGTCTCCGCTTATATTCCTACTAACGTCATCTCAATCACCGACGGCCAAATTTATCTTGAATCCAGCCTTTTCTATCAAGGTTTGCGCCCAGCCGTAAACGTCGGTCTTTCCGTTTCTCGCGTCGGCTCTTCCGCTCAAACCAAGGCTATGAAAAAAGTAGCTGGCCGCCTCCGCCTTGAACTCGCGCAGTTCAGAGAACTCCAAGCTTTCGTTCAATTCGCCTCCGACCTCGACCCGAACACCAAAAAGAAAATCGACCGCGGCGAAGTCTTAACCGAAATCTTAAAACAAAGTGACCGCGAACCGATTTCATTCGAAAAACAAGTCGTGATTCTCTACGCCGGCATTAACGGCTTCTTGGATGATATTCCAAAAACCCGCGTTAAAGAATTCGAGCAAAAATTCACCGACTACCTCGAAAAAATGCATCGAGAAAAAGTTTTGGCTGCCATCGAAAAAACCAACGAGTTGAATGAAGAAACCGAAAAAAACTTGAAAGTTGCCCTCGAAGAATTCAAAAAGATTTTCTAATTATCAACCATGGAATCCATCCAAAGCACAAAATCTCGCCTTCGAGCCGTCGGCAATGTCGGCCAAATCACCAAAGCCATGGAAGTGGTCTCGGCCACCAAAATGCGCCGTGCCCAGGAAGTTGCCCTAAACTCCCGCGCCTACGCTTTTAGCGCTCTTCATCTCTTGGAAAAATTGGCGAAAAATACACCTATCAAAACCGAATTCACTATCGAACGCCCGGTTAAAAATACCTGCGTCGTTATTGTCGCTTCAGACAAAGGCCTCACCGGCGCATTTAATACTCAAGTCTTCCGCGCCACCGACAAATTTTTATCCAACCCTGAATTCACGAGCCACAATCTTTCTGCTGTCGTCATCGGCAAAAAATCCGCCAACTACGCTTTAAAAAAGAAACTCAACGTCGTCGGCACTTTTTATGAAGTCGGCGACTATGTCGACCCCGACGAAGTAACCCCTCTAGCCTCTCTCCTTACTGATGGCTTCAGAAAAGGTGAGTGGGATCGGGTTATTACCATTTCCACCCACTTTAGAACCGCCCTCAAGCAGGAAACTGTCATCCGCCAAGTCCTGCCGGTTGATTTCAAAAAAATCCGAGAGGTAGTCAAAGAAATCATCCCCGAGCACGGCCGCTACTCCGATATTCATAATTACTATCAAAATAACAATCAAAAAGAAGAAATCGATTATATTTTCGAACCTTCCCCTGAAGAAACTATTAATTCCTTAGTTCCCCACCTCGTCACTATGCAAATCTATCACCTTATATTAGAAGCCAACGCCTCCGAACATTCCGCCCGCAGAGTAGCCATGAAAACCGCTTCCGATAACGCCGAGGACCTCAAAAAAGAACTCACTCTAACTTTCAATAAAGCCCGCCAAGCTTCGATTACAAACGAACTAATAGAAATCACGTCGACCCAAAATGCTTTAAATTAAAATATGAACAAAGGCAAAATCATTCAAATCATTGGTCCAGTCGTAGACGTCGAGTTCGGCGAGAACCAACCCTTACCCGCCCTCTTAAACGCGCTAGAAATTAAAACCCAAACCGGTCGCATTGTTTTAGAAGTCGCAAAGCACTTGGAACCGGGCCGCATCCGCGCAATTTCATTATCTTCAACCGACGGCTTAAAACGCGGTGACGAAATTACCGACACCGGCAAACCCATCATGGTTCCGGTTGGTCCCGAAGTTTTAGGCAAAGTTTTTGACGTTCTAGGCGAAACACTGGCTGACTTCTCTGCCAAGGGCGAATCCGCCTCCGGCGGAAAAAAATACTGGCCCATTCACCGCCCCGCCCCATCACTCGATAAACAATCCACTAAAACTGAAGTTTTTGAAACCGGCATTAAAGTCATCGACCTTATGGCCCCGTTCGTTAAAGGCGGTAAAGTCGGACTTTTTGGTGGCGCTGGCGTCGGCAAAACCGTTCTCCTTCAGGAGCTTATCCGCAACGTTGCCGAAGAATCTGGCGGCGCTTCCGTCTTCGCTGGCGTTGGCGAACGCAGCCGTGAAGGCAACGACTTATTAAACGACATGAAAGAATCGGGTGTTATCTCCAAAACCGCCTTGGTCTTCGGCCAAATGAATGAAGTCCCCGGAGCCAGACTAAGAGTAGCCCTAACCGCTCTTACGATGGCCGAATATTTCCGCGACGAAGAACACAAAGACATGCTCCTTTTCATCGACAACATTTTCCGTTTCTCTCAAGCCGGCTCCGAAGTCTCAACTCTTTTAGGCCGCCTTCCCTCCGCCGTCGGTTATCAACCCACCCTTCAAACCGAAATGGGTGCCCTCCAAGAAAGAATTACCTCCACCAAAGACGGCTCCATCACTTCCGTTCAGGCTATTTATGTTCCAGCTGACGACATCACCGACCCCGCTCCGGCTGCCACCTTCGCCCACCTCGACTCTACCATCGTTCTTTCCCGCGCCTTAACTGAAATCGGTATCTACCCCGCCGTCGATCCTCTTTCCTCATCCTCAAGCGCCTTAGATCCTAAAATCGTCAGCGCCGAACACTACGGAGTCGCGAGAAAAGTCCAAACCGTTCTCCAAAGATACAAAGAACTTCAGGATATCATCGCTATTTTAGGACTTGAAGAATTATCCGACGAAGACAAACTTCTCGTCGGCCGTGCGAGAAAAATCCAAAAATTCCTCTCTCAACCTTTCTTCGTTGCCGAAACCTTCACCGGCCACGCCGGCCAGTTCGTCCCATTAAAGAAAACCATTCAGGATTTCAAAGCCATCATCGACGGCCAATACGACAACGAACCCGAAGATTTCTTCTATATGAAAGGCTCGCTAACTAAATAATTAAAATGTTTCTCAAAGTCATTTCGCTAAAGGGCATCAAATACGAAGGCGCCGCTTCATCTCTTAACATCAAAACCCAAAGCGGCGAGATTACAATTTTAGAAAATCACCGCCCGTTAATCACTCTTCTAAAAAAAGGAGTTGCGGTAATCACCGACGATAAAAACCAAAAAACCGAACTTGAAATCAACTCCGGCTTCCTTGAAATCGCTCCCGAAAACAAAATCAGCGTTCTAATCGATTAAGCCCGTCGCCCTTGATAAATAACCTATTTTCTATTACAATATGGACCGGCAAAGCAACTTGTCATCGCACGGAGGGTCAATGCAGAAAGTCGTAGACGTCAAGGTAGATCTCAGCCATAGATCGATAAAATGCGGAATTATTGCATGTATCGATTCGAGGTTTACTGAATCGCTGAACAAATTCATCAAAGAGTATCTCGGCCTAACACCAGAGGAGATTGATATTTTCCGTTGGGCTGGCGGAGCTAAAGGATTAGCGAGCCCAGGGAACGAACACGAACGGCCATTTGCTTTAAACCAACTACTCATCTCGGCTAAAGAGCACCACGTAAGGAAATTCTACCTAGTAGTACATTCCGACTGTGCTGGATATGGCTTCCCTTCCTTCCCAAGTGAAGACGAAGAAAAAAGATTTTTCTCCAGCGAGCTAAAAAAAGCCAAACTAGTGGCTCAAGAATTTTTGGAGAATGTAGAAATCGAAGGGAGAAAAATCGAAGCCGAAATCATCACAGTTTTCTTCTCTGCCGACGGAATTTGGAGAGAAATTGCCTAAGAAAATCCGTCAAAACTCAAATTTTTAGCCGCTCCGAAAGGAAGCGGCTTTACCATTTTTTATACTCCCTTTTCATAATTAAAAATATGCTAAAATATAAACTCAGCACTAGAAAGCGAGCCTTTCAGAAAATATAAATCCTTCTTCTGTTTGAAGGGCGTAGCCCAGCCCCAAAGGTTGAACTTTTCACAAGTAAAAATCCTTCTACTTTTGAAAAGTGAAATCCAACCCTAAAGGTAATAGGGCTGTGGCAATGGGGCTGCGGGTCGAAAGTGCTGAAACAAAAAATAATCAAAGTCACATGAATAAAACATTAGTCATCGTAATTATTGCTATTATTGTCGTTGTCGGCGGAGTCTTCATATTCTCCTCAAACAAAACACAGGCTCCAAAAAACGAATTTATAGATACCTCTAAAATTCCTCCCCTTGTTGGCGAGAATCCCACTCCCACTCAACCCGTAACTCCCAAAACCATAACTGTTGAATATGGAGCCAACGGCTTCTCCCCCGCCAGCATAGAAATTAACGTCGGCGATACTGTCGCTTTCATAAATAAAAGCACCAGTAACTTCTGGCCGGCTTCCAACCCTCATCCCACTCACACCGACTATCCAGAATTTGACGCCAAGAAAAACATCACGCCAGGCGAAACCTATTCCTTTACCTTCACCAAAACAGGCACTTGGGGATATCACAACCACAAGAATCCCGCTGAAAAAAGCACGGTTATAGTTAAGTAAAATATATCTAGCCAAAAAGCTAGAGCTTTAGTTCTTAAAAAGAAAAACTGAACCCCGTACTAAACTTCGAACTTATTCAAAAACTTTCAGTTTCTTTCATTTAACCACCCTAACATACCTAGTGGTTAAATTTGGATTTCCTGTGGGGTTTACCATTCCAACGTCCAACTATCCTAACTAGGTTTTCGAAGTTTTAGTATCGGGGCCCAAGTAGGGTTTTTCTTTTACTGATAATCCTATAAACTTATACTAAATGGAAATAATCTTTTTTGCCATAATCTTAATAGTGGTCGCGGTCGGCTTCGGCCTAGTCTGGAATCTTTTAAAATCCCAGCAGGCCTCAAAAAAAGACGACCAATCCCTCGTCCTTATCCAAAATCACATTACCGAATTAAATAGAACCCTCGATTCTAAACTCGGCGAATCCGCCCGCGTTCTGGAGCGTCAATTTTCCGAATCCGCCAAGATTATTAAAGAAATCACCCAAGAACTCACTAAAGTTGGCGAAGGTCAAAAACAAGTCATCAACGTCACCGATCAATTAAAAAACCTTCAGGATATCCTCAAAAACCCCAAACAGCGCGGTGTCTTAGGCGAATACTTCCTCGGCAATGTCTTGGAAAACGTCCTCCCGCCCGGCACTTGGGCCACGCAATACGAATTTAAAGACGGCACTAAAGTTGACGCCGTAATTTTCGTAAAAGATAAAATCATCCCGATTGATTCCAAGTTTTCACTGGAAAACTACAACCGCATTCTTGAAACCCACGACGAAAACGAAAGAAAACGCCTCGAAGAATTATTCCGGCAAGATCTCAAAACTCGCATCGAAGAAACTGCCAAATACATCAAACCCTCCGAAGGAACTATGGAATTCGCTTTTATGTTTATTCCTTCCGAAGCCATCTACTACGACCTGCTCGTAAACAAACTCGGCGCCATCAAAACCAACACCCGTGACCTCATCGAGTATGCTATCAACGAGAAAAAAGTTATCATCGTCTCCCCCACTTCTTTTCTCGCTTATCTCCAAACTGTTCTTCAAGGACTTAAAGCTCTTCAGATCGAAGAGTCCGCCAAAGAAATCAGAAAGCGTGTCGAAGAACTCGGCCGCCATCTTGGCAGTTATGAAAACTATATGAAAAAGCTCGGCACCCATTTGGGCACCACTGTTTCGATGTATAACAGCGCCTATAAAGAACTCGGGAAAATAGACAAAGACGTTCTTCGCATCACCGGCACCGCCGTCGGCACCGAAGCTCAAGTCCTAGAAAAACCCTTCGACCTCGAAGAGGCAGAGTAACTCAGTTTTATAACTAAAAAAGCGAATGTCTTTTAAAACATTCAGGTTGGCGGTGGGAACAATAATGTAAATATAAAATAAGGCGATGTTTTAAAAGACATTCGCTTTTACTTTATTTCTTCTTTTTCCTCAAAAACGTCGGTATATCCCAAATATCATTCTCCCGCTCTTTTTTCGCCTCGGGCTTAATCCCTTTTTCAACCTCGTTCTCTTTTTTAGCTAAAACCGGCTCTGCTTTAGTTTTTTTACCATCTTCGTCACCCCTTGGATGTGAAATCTCAAGTGAAGGTTTTATGGAGTCAAAAAAATCTGATTTCTTACCCAGAGAAAAACCGCCGTCAAAAAGCGAGTTTACTCCGCTATGCCCCGATCCATTAAAACCTGTTGCAATTAAAGTCACCTTGATTTGATTCGGTTTCAGTTTCCGGTCATAGTAAGCCCCGAAGATTATCCTAGCAGCAGGATCGGCTATTTGAGCCACCACTTTAGCGGCCTCGTTAATTTCGGTCATCTTCAAATCCCTACTTCCCGAAATCCCTAAGATCACTCCTTTTGCCCCTTCTGCTGTTACTTCCAGTAGTGGTGAATTTAAAGCCTGATTTACAGCCGCCACAGCCCTATCCTGCCCGCTCGCCACCCCAATTCCAACAATCGCCGACCCAGCATCTTGAATCACGTTTTTAACATCCGCAAAATCAACATTTATAATCCCGGGAGTCACAATTAATTCCACAATTCCCCGAAGGGCATTTTTTAAAACATCATCAATCACTTCAAAAGCTTTAATGATTGGAGTATCTTTATTGATCACCGTAAAAATCCTATCATTAGGAACAACAATCAAAGCATCCACTTTATCCTTAATTTTTGCCAAGCCCTCCTGAGCAATCTTCTCTCTTTGGCTACCCTCAAAAGCAAAAGGCCTTGTCGCAAAAACGATCGTCAGCGCCCCTGACTGTCTTGCTACCTCTGCTATCACTGGCGCCGCTCCCGTTCCTGTTCCTCCGCCAAAACAAGCTGCCACAAAAATTAAGTCCGCTCCGCTCAAGGCCTCCGCAATCTCGGACCGATTCTCTTCCGCCGCCTGGCGGCCCAACTCCGGGCTCATCCCAGTTCCCAATCCCCTTGTTAAATTCTTTCCTATATAAATCTTCCGTCTCGCCTCACAATGGTCTAAATCCTGGTGATCGGTATTAATCGCCACAAAATCCACGCCTCGCATAAAATCGCGGCCCATCCTGGAAATTACATTCCCCCCTCCTCCTCCAATACCTACCACTTTAATATTCGCCAAAGGAACGTATTGTTTCTCGTTTTTATCTTTTTTAATTTTTCTGTTTCTAGATTTCATACTTTAAGGTTTAAAATATCCCAAAAAATTTTTCACTTTGCTTCCCAAACTTCCTCCCCCCCTCAAACTAGTCGGACACCAATTCTCCTGATCTACTCCCCAAAGTACTAATCCTAAAGCATTTACAAATTCTGGGTCTTCTACTTTTTCTAAAAACTCAGGTGACGCTTTAAGCCAGTCTTCCTGGTTAGCCAACCCCACTTGGCTAAAAAGTTTAAGTTCTTGCCTAGCTAACTCGGTAATTCCGGGCAATTTAGCCCCCCCTCCTACTAAAACCACCCCTCCGGGGAGTTTCCCTGTTTTACCCAAAAGCTTCAACTCATTATTAACGAACTCGAAGATCTCCGCAAGTCTCGCTTCTATTATTTCAGCCACGAACCTTCTAGAAATAGACCCTGAAGCTTCGGGTGAAAACTTTTTTAGCTCAATCATTTCTCGAGACGACACATCTCGGGCCAAAGCATAGCCATAATTAAGTTTTAAATTCTCGGCCGCTTCCACTGGAATTTTTAACCCCACCGCCAAATCTTTTGAAATATTCCTCGCGCCTACTGGAAACTTAGCCAAATTCACCAAACGATTTTCTTCGTAAATACTCATACCCGTAGTCGCCGCTCCGATGTCCACAAGAACCGTTCCTAAATCTTTTTGAACCTTGCTTAAAACCGACCGGCTTCCCGCAAGCGGCGTAAAAACCAATCCTCCTATTTCTCCTCCAACCAACTCAATCACTTTCATTAAACTTTTGATATGAGGCGTAAAAACATCCACTACTAGTGAACTAACTTCTAAACGATTACCGTTAAGTCCTAGTGGGTCAAAAATATCACCCACCCCATCAATCATAAAATCCTTAGTCATAGTATGAATAATCGTTCGATTTGGAGCTAAATTAATCGCTTGGCTGGCTCGTATAGCTCGGTCAACGTCGTCTTTATATATTTCGTTATCGGCCCTCGATACAGCCACTACCCCGCGAGAACCCTGAACTTTAACTTGGGGGGTGCCGATATTTACATATATATTCTTTACTGCCCCTCGGTTAATCTTCCGTACTTCCCCAAGCACCCTGCCTATGCTTTGAGAAGCCTCTGTCATATCAAAAATACTGCCCTTTTGCAGTCCTAGTGATACTTCTTTAAAAAGAGCCCTCAAAATTGGGCTGTTTTTTCCGTTTTCAACCACCCCTGCTTTGATAGAAGAAGTTCCTATATCCAATCCAACAATAAAATTTTTCCCGAACATAAATATTTATTCTATCTTCTACTTTTACCAAAAAACACCTTTTTGTCAACTTAAAAACTATTCAATCTATTCCCAATTCTACGTAAATTTTTACCTCTAATCTTTCCATTTTTATAGTATCATTTTTTTCGTCGTGTTGGTAATGGAAAAGATGCAAAATTCCGTGGATAAGTAACTTTTCCAATTCCTCCCCTCGCCGCGATATACAACTCGGACAAAGATAAACTTCTCCTAACTCTTTAATTCCTGCTTGTTTAGCTCTTTTAACCTCAAAAAAAACCTTCGAACTCACCGCCTCAAAGCTCAAAACGTTAGTAGAAACGTTTTCCCCCCTAAATCTATTATTTATAAGCCTCATCCGCCTCCTGTCAATCAGATATACCTCTAAACTATGCCTATCTTTTTTTAAAAAAAGAAGGACCTTGTTCGCTATAAACTTAATCCTTTTTTCTAACTCCGGCCCGCCAACCCCTAAAGAAAAAACTTCAACTTTATTTTTCATAACCCATCTATTTCGTTTCCATTTTTTTCTTCACAAGCTCGCTAACCACTTTTCCGTCGGCTCGGCCTTTAAATTTAGCCATCACCTCCTTCATCACGCTTCCAAAATCTCCGCCCGAGGCGGATCCACCTCGGGAAATTACTTCACTGACCGCCGCCTCAATCTCACTTACATCCAACGCCTTAGGCAAATAAGGTTCAAAATATTTCAGCTCCGCTTCTTCTTTTCCTGCCAAATCCTCCCGTCCGTTTTTTCTAAAAATCTCTAAAGCCTCTTTTCTTTTCTTTGCCTCTCGCCTTAGAACTTCAACTACTTCTTCATCATTTAATCTTCCCCCCTGGGCGCTTTTCTTTTCAATTTCCCGGTTATGAACCTGAGCCAAAATATAGCGCAAAGTTTGAACCTTAGCGTCCTCTCGAGCTTTTAAAGCCCCCTTGAGATCTATACTAATTTTTTCTAAAATCTCCATTTCAAA
>JBBUBW010000049.1:15894-17638 GCA_038058095.1 Patescibacteria group bacterium
TTTAAGTTGCGCGCTGATTGATTCTTTCCCTAAAGCTTCGGCCACCAAAATTCCCGATTCCCTAAGCTCCTCAATGATATTAAGAGATTTTTTCTTCGCCAGTTCACCAACGTGGATAAGAAACACCCTTCGCTGGCTCCTAGGCGCCAATTTTACATCTTGTTCTTTCATCACTTCAATTAGCCGCTCTATACCCACCGCCCCTCCAATCGCCGGCACAGCTTTCCCGCCGATAAGTTCCGCTAAGTAATCATACCGGCCTCCCGCTGGCAAGGCTCCCACTTTTGAACCCTCGGCAAAAAATTCAAAAACTGTCTGGTTATAATAATCCAAACCTCGCACCAGAAGATTATCCAAATTATAAGAAATCTTCACTTCGTCGAGATATCCAAGCACCACCCTCAAGTGCCTCCCGCAATTAGCGCAAATCTTATCGAAAAAATTAGGCGCTTTCTCTTTAAATGAAACGCAAGTCTCATTTTTACAATCAAGTAGCCGTAAAGGATTTGTCTTTAATTTTCGCTGGCAACTCTCACATAGCTCTCGTTCATAACGCTTATAATAATTAACCAACTGCCGCTTATAATTCGGCCGGCAAATTTTACAACCGATCGAATTAACTTTCAAAACCACATTTTTAATTTTCAAAGCGGAAAGCAAGCGGTCAAAAACCAAAATTACTTGAGCGTCATAAATCGGGTCATTTACGCCTCCAATAACTTCAAAACCAGCTTGATGAAACTGCCGTAATCTGCCGGCCTGCGGATTTTCATGCCTAAAAAACTGGCCCGAATAAAAAAGCTTCTGAGGTTGTCCCAAGGACCCTAAACCATGTTCGAGATACGCCCTCACTATCCCCGCTGTTCCTTCTGGTCGAAGCGCCAATAAATCTCCCCCCTTTGTCTTAAACGAATACATCTCTTTCTGGACAATGTCTGTATCGTCCCCCACTGTCCGCTGAAAAAGACTGGCTTGCTCTAAAATTGGTGTCTCAATTTTTTGAAAGTTATAGAAATCAGCCAAATCCTTAACTACCTTTTCGATTCTCTCCCACCACATCTGATCTTGCGGCAAAATATCATGCATACCCTTTAGCGCCTGAAAACCGCGGGCCTCTATCCCAGAAACCTTTTTATTCGAAATTGATTTTTTCAAAACCATTTCTATTATTTATTAAAACAATCTTAATAACTCGGAGCTGCGAAAGCTCGAATATTTCCGACTGGCCACAACCTAAATCTCGCCAAACCGATAATCTCGCCAGTTTTCAAAACCCCCCAACTCCTAGAATCAAAACTTGCTGAGCGATTGTCGCCCAAAACAAAATACTCATCTTTACTCAAACTAATCAATTCTCCATTACTATTCGTCACTACGCCTCTCGGCAAATAAGACTCACCTAAAACCAATCCCTCTTTATTCTGATCGTTAAACACAGTTACCCTCCCGTCATTAACCTGAATCTTCTCCCCTGGCAATCCTATAACCCGCTTTATAAAATACGTTGACTCGTCTTTGGGATATTTAAAAACCATCACCTCTCCTCTCTCAGGGGCCCTAAACCTATAAGTTAATTCATCCACCAGTAAGTAGTCTCCATTTGAAAAATTAGGAGACATGCTCTCTCCGCTCACTAAAAAAGGCTGGACTAAAAAAGTCCGGATCAAAAAAACCGAAACTACCGCCACCAAAGCCACCTCTAAAACCTCTAAAACTGAAGAAAAAAAGCGTCTCATATGTATGG
>JBBUBW010000049.1:17738-22061 GCA_038058095.1 Patescibacteria group bacterium
AAAGCCACCTCTAAAACCTCTAAAACTGAAGAAAAAAAGCGTCTCATATGTATGGGGAACAAATTTAATCAGTATTGTATAATAAAAGCCTATGACAATCAACCCACCCGTCTTTCTGTTTAAAAACGTAAAACTAATCATTGGGCTTGGAAATCCAGGTACTCAATACGAAAACACCTATCACAACGCCGGTTTTATAGCTATCGACTATTTCGCCCAAAAACTCCAAGCCGAAACTATTTCCCTCTCCTCCCGCCACCACTTCGTCGCTCTTAAAACCGATCGCTTTTACCTGGCAAAACCAACTTCTTTTATGAATCAATCAGGGAACGCTACGGCAGAAATTATTAAGTTTTTCAAAATCCCGCCCGCTCAAACATTAATTATCCACGACGACAGCGATATCGAGCTCGGACTCTATAAAGTCTCTTTTGGTCGGGGTGGAGCTGGGCACAATGGAGTCCAAAGTATTATTGATATCTTAAAAACTTCCGCCAAAGGCGGATCCGCCTCCGGCGGAAAAAACTTCTGGCGCCTTCGCCTCGGGATAAGGTCAACCCCCAAAAAACCCTCTCTTCGCGTTCGTCTAAAAGCGGGCCTGCCCGCCGAAATTAAGCGAATGAAGGCGGGAGATTTTGTTTTAAATAAAATCAAACCTACCTCCTTAAAAATTCTCTATTCAGTTTTGGGTGATGTTATTATAAAGCTCACTGAAAATGAAAAACCTTGAGGTATTGGTTTAATGTCGGTCAGCGAATACTTCGGCTCTTTAATTTGCGTGTCTAAGCCAAGACTTTTTATAAAATTAAGTACCTGGCTTTGAGACTTGGCAGTGCCATAAAGAGTGAGTGGAGAATCAAACGCGCTAAAACCAAAACTCATTAAAGTAATTTCATGATCCGCTAAAAGTTTCACGATCTTGTCTAAAACTAGTATTTTTTGTTTTCCGGGGCTTCTTATTGAACCTACCAAATCCACCGCGCGATTAAACACACTCGCTTCTTCTTGTAATTTTGCCACCGCGCCCATCTTCTCGGCATCAGTAGTAGGCGTTTGTTGCTTTAGAGAACGGCTTTTCTCTGAAAGAATAAAGAAAGACGCCACAAAGAAAACAATAAGCAACCCCATAGCTACCGGAACCATCACTCGCCAAAATCTCATAAAACTCATAATCTGCTCTTGCCGAAATTCATCTCTAGCGGTCGTTCCTAGAAGGCTGATATCCAAATCCTCTTTCCTTTTCATTATTCCTCGAAGTCCGCTACCCAAAACCCCAAACCATTCGGCCTCTACTGGCTTTTCTAATCGAAGTTCTAAATTTTTTATAGGCAAAGAGGATTCAGCTTTTAGAATCTTCTTAATCTCATCATTTAAACCGGAAGCGATAACAATTATCGCCTCCGGCTGGTCAGACCAGTGTTGGCTGTAGAAATTCAAAACCCGCTTCAAATTACCCGTAATCACGGCTCTAAACTCTAAAAGAGAAATCAATTTCCCTTCTCCTTTAAGATCGCGCCAATAACTTGGGTATTCAAAATAAAGTTGGCCGTGTCTTATCGCCAAAAAATCAAGAATCTCATTGTCTAAAACCAAAACTACATAAGAACGAGTTTTGTCTATTTCTACCCCCCTCTCTCGAGCCAACCGGGAAAGAGCCATCGCCCGAGACTCGAGCGTGACTGGTAAAAATCCCGCCCCTCTAAGCGCTTTCACGAATCCTTCAGCCGTCGCTTGATTAATAAAAGCACTTAAAATATCGAGTTTTTTCTCGCTTTCATTTTCTCCAACCGCCTGCCAGCCGGAATAAATTTCATCAGGGTTTAAAGAGGAAACCATTTGAGTATTTAACCTGACCGCTTCATCCAGTTTGCCTTCGTCTAAAGTCGGCAAATTCACCACTTGCGTATAAATATTTAGAGAACTAAGGCAAACCGCTACCGATATTTTCTGCCTCCCCTTCCCCCCTGGAATTTGGCTTTTTAATTTCGAAAGAGTCGCCGTAAGCTCCGGAAGATTCAAAATTTTTCCTGCTTGAATCACGCCCGGAGGCACACGCAAACTCACCATCTGCCATTCTCGGCCACTAAACCTGGCAAACCTTACCGCCGAGTCGGAAATCTCAAGCCCTCCTACTACCGTCTGGGCTCTTAATAAAACGAGTAATTTTTTAAAGAAGGAAAAGTTATTGGACATTCTTAATTTTTAGCTAATTAAAATTATTAATTTTCACAAAACGAGCCACAAGTACTAGCACCTCCCCAGCCTCCTAATCTTTGCCTCAACGAAGCCACATTTATCTCGCCGGTAATATGATCCACCGAAACAAGCATCTCAATCCTTCTCCTCCTTCCTGAAACGCTTGATTCAACATTCACTGCCACCTGGCGGCAACCTGGGGTATTGTAATTCAACGTCGAACAGGTTGGCCTGCCAGTCCCATCACACGCAGAAGGAGAAACCCCCCAAAGCACCTGCACTTCAGCTTTATCTTCTCCGACATTAAAACTGTAAACGCAATTAGTAAGCCCCGGCACATTATCCACATTAAAACTCCTGTCTTTAGCCAATCTCACTAACGCGTCATTTGCCCCCGCTAAAGCCACTCCAAGCGCCCGATTCGCCGCTTGAAAACCGAAAGTCGAGTGAACAAAATTATAAACCAAAAATGCCAGCGTTGCCCCCATTAAAACAACCGCGGTCCCAATCAGAAAAACCAAAGCTAAAGCCGCCTGTCCATTCTGACTAGTTTTTAGGTTATAGGTTGTAGGTTGTAGAAATATCATAGAAACCAAATAGCTAATCTAGTCGCGCCATATTGATTATAACTTTTCTCAAACGAGTCGAAAACCTCCGTCTCCCCCTCTAAAAACTACCAACCTACCACCTAAAACCTATTCCTTAGGGACTCCAATTCACCACCACGTCGCTCACTACCGGCGACGCAGTTTGAGGTTTATTAGATTTGAGCCGAATCCGATAGCGAAAATATCTTGCGTTGTTATAGTTATTATCAAAACCGACAAAATAATTACTCCCCCCTATCCGAGAAGGATCATTAACCGCTCGATAAAAACTACTCGTCGCTCCGCCTTGTCCGACAAAATTCCATGGACCAGCTGAAGAGGTGCTGATCGCCAGCTGGAAAAAAATTCCCGGGGTGGCCGGATCAAGTGGGGATCCCCCCCCCTCCGCTATAACATTTACTGAATTAAACTTTGCCCCTCCAACAACCCCGGTATCAAAAACCGAAGAATATAAATCTCCATAAGTGGAAGTTGCGAACCAACTCGTCCTCACTTTGTAATCTTTTTCATACTCTTCCGGAAGTTCTTGGGGGTTAGAACCACGACCAAGACTACTGTCATAATTATTAAAACTAATCCAGCCCACAATATCATTCCACGCATACGCCCTATCTAAGAAATCACTCGGCGGCAATTCTGTTCCAGGAGGAAAATAAGGGTTGTAAAGATATGGGTGATAATATACATTGCCTGGACATCTGCTCGTAGCGGTTCCTCCGCAAAAACTAATCCAGCCGATTAAATCATTCCACGCCCATCCCGAAAGATTTCCGTCGCCATCATTCTTGACCTTATAACCCGCCGTCCCATCAGTCGGGCAATAAGACATGCCGGAAGAATTACCGCCTCTATTGCAATTCAATGAAATATCTCCAACCGATGAGCTGGCGTAACCCTGAAGTTGTCTCGACTGCACTATTACGGGACCTGTGTTAGGATTATTCCTGTAAAAGTCAATCCACCCAATCATGTCGTTCCAAGCCCAATAGTTAGGGGATGTTGAAGCAATATTAGTATAGATGGCACTGAGCGCTCCTTTCGCCCTTTCGATTTCTAAACCCGCCCCCCCGCTCCAAATCCAGAAAATCAAAACCAAAGCGGCAAGTGAAAGCAAAACGGGAGTAAACCCCCGTACTAAACGAGGAATCCTAAAAAGTTTTCTTAAGGTCAAAATAATTTTATTCTTTGACATAGTGATGGCTAGTTGTATCAATAAACGCGCAAAAACGGTAACACCATTCCTCGTTCTAGTGCGGGGGTCGAATTTTTAAATTTCTTAGATAATTTCATTTTTCTATTCATCGGCAACGACGCTCGAAATATAAATTTCTCCCGTCGTGCTCGCGTAACTTATATTTGAAGAACTCACAAAACCCATAGCCGAGCTCGTCACTGAAACAATCGATGATGTCACTCCCAAAGACCAATCGGTTTGCCAAAACACCCGGCTCTTCCAGCGGGTAAAAAGCGTCGAGAAAGTATTCGTCGCGCTCTGCAGCCACTTAAAAACCACCGTCGC
>JBBUBW010000050.1:0-34843 GCA_038058095.1 Patescibacteria group bacterium
GAATTTCTAGAAGATTATCAAAAGGTCAACCCGCCATATGAGTATGCCTAAAACAGTTAGAGGCCACGAGGGCACGCAGCGTTTCTCTGCCTCTAACGGGATCAATTCACCCTCCCAACTTTTAAGACTTATGTCTCACTATGTTTATGTTTTAGAAAGTGATGCTGATAGTGAAAAATATGTTGGGTGCACAAACAATTTTAAGAGAAGAATAGATGATCACAACAGAGGTAAAGTTTTCTCGACTAAATTACGAAAACCTTTTAAACTTATAATATGTCTAAAAAGTTAGGAGGATAAAATGGATAAAAGAAGTTTACAAATTTACTCATTTCTAGGATTAATCCTGATTATTACGATTGTCGTGGCTTTAATGTTTTTTCCTTTCTTAAGCTCGATGGTTCTAGCCATTACCTTCGTCGTTCTCTTTGAACCAGTTCATAATAAACTTTTGAAATTGGCTCGCGGTCAACGTAATATTGCCACCCTAGCCACTATCCTTGTTATTCTTATTATCGTTCTCGTCCCTCTGACTTTCATCGGCATCAAGGTTTTTGATCAAGCCCAAGACGTCTATTTAAAAATCACTGAAACCAGCGCGAAAACCAATCCCCTAACTAAAATTGAAAAAATAGCCGAAACACAGCTCGAAAAAATATTTCCTAAACTAAACATCTCCCTTAATTTGAGCGATACGGCCCATTCGTTTTTTAAGTGGTTATCAACCAAAACCGGGCGAATCTTTCAGGGCTTAGCCAGTATTATCACTAGCTTTCTTCTAAGTCTGCTCGCGATTTACTACATCTTTAAAGACGGGGATAAACTAAAAAAACTAATCTTCGGGCTTAGTCCCCTCTCTGGGAAACAAAGTGAAGAAATATTCTCTAAGCTAAAACTCGCCATCAAGTCAGTCATACAAGGCAACATCATCGTTGCCATCACTCAAGGTCTTTTGGCCGGTATCGGGTTTGCTATCTTTGGAGTCCCTAACGCCGCCCTCTGGGGCTTCGTAACCGCTATCGCCGCCTTTGTGCCAATCGTTGGAACCTCGCTCGTCTTTGTTCCGCTTATTATTTACCTTTTCGCGTTTGATACTCTCTTTTCAGCAATTGGCCTTCTTGCCTGGGGAATGTTGGCCGTCGGTCTCATCGATAATTTCCTTGGGCCTAAATTAATTCAACGCCGTATTCAAATTCACAACTTCCTTATACTTCTAAGCGTCTTGGGAGGCGTTAGTCTCTTTGGGGCTATGGGATTTTTAATCGGGCCTTTCTGTTTGGCCCTTTTAACCGCCTTGATTAACGTCTATCCCCAACTGGTGCTCCAAAAAGAGGCAGTAGAATCGACTGAAAACTAATAATTTTAGGACTAGGCTTTTTCAACCCTCTCAACATATTGGCCGGTTTGAGTATTCACCCGAACAATATCGCCCTCTTCCACAAAAAGCGGCACAGAAACTTTCGCCCCCGTTTCGAGTATCACTACTTTAGTTCCACCCTGAGCGGTATTCCCACGGAGCGCCGGTGGCGCCTCAGCTACCTTAAGCTCCATCTTGACAGGCACTAAAACCTGAATTACTTTATCGCCAAAAATCCAGGTCGTAACTTGGGTATTCGCTTTTATAAAATTAATCCCCTCTCCGGCATTTTCTTCTTTTAATGAAAATCTATTTTTCGGATTCCCTAATTCATGAAACCAGCACTCACCTCGGCTTTTATAGATAAAAATGGCCTCCCTCTTTTCTATTTCGGCCTCTTCAAAATTATCGCTCGGTTGAAAATTACGTTCTAAAACTTTTCCTGTAGTTAAATTCCTTATTTTAGTCTGAACCACCGCCTTCCTCTGTTGCATGCGCAAAAAATGCGCCTCCAAAACTTCATAAGGATCGCCTTCCATCACAAATAGTATCCCCTTTTTTAAATCCGTGTAAGACAACATACCCCGTAGTGGTTGATATTCTAACTTATAGGCCGTAAAAAGTAAACTAAAAACCCCCTCCGCCAGCTGGTGGATTGGGGGTTTTTAGTTTTAAATTAAATCAACAATTCTAAACTTAGAAATCGCTTCCGGCAGAGTGGCCCTCGGTGTGGCCTTCCGGCCTCCGCGGACGAGTGCTGCCTTCCGGTTCCTCAATCTTTAAATTCACGCGAGCGTTGTTCTTGATTCCGACAATGCGGAGCAAAGACCTAATCGCCTTCGCTGTCGCTCCTTGTCGGCCAACAACCTGCCCCATATCCAAAGCATTTACCTTTAAGGATAGCAACACTCCCATCTCGTCAACCTTGCGCTCAACCTTAACGTCATCTGGGTGATCCACTAAGGCTTTGACGAGAAATACTAGAAATTCTTGATCAACAGTGTTTGAAGAATTCATCCTTTTCTTTTCTGAATTTCGGCTCCCCCGGCACTAATTAGGACTCTAAACTTTTCTTGATTCGTCTCTTTAATCCACCTAGCGTCCTACCCCAAATCTTGAGCATCTTCTCGCGTTTCTCGGCGTCATCTCTAGATTTATAGGCTTCGTAATAGATTAAATCTAATGGAATTCGATAACTGGTGGATTTTGTTTTACCTGAATTATGTTCTTTTAACCTCTTGCTTAAATCCGATGTGAAACCTATGTATATATTTCCATCTTTTCTGCTTTTTAGGATATACACATAGAACATAATTCAAAGTCCTAATTAGTACCGGGGTTCGACCTTTTCCCTGAACTAATTGAGGAACTTAATTTTGATTTTTCCAATTCCTCAATTAGTCCGGGGATTTCTAATAAGACAATAAGCATTTCGCTTACTTCGTTTTTCTATCGACAGGTTTTGTTACTTTACACCTTTCTAAATAATTTGTGAATCTCGCCTAAATAGCAACTTCTGCAACCGGCTCGCTCTTAACTTCCACCGCAACCTTTGGCGCCTCGGCGCCACCTTTGCTTTTCCTCATCTTTATAGCCACTTTTTTACCATTAATAACTCCTTTTGTCACTAAAAGATTATGCACCGTCTCTGTGGGCATTGCTCCCTTGCTAAGCCAATACTCCACCCTTTCCTTTTTAAAAGTTATCACTTTAGAAAAAGGGTTATAAGCCCCCAAATCCTCAACCGGAGGAGCAATCATTTTTGAGCGCCTTTCAGCGACCACCAGCCTATATCCCGGCTGATGTTTTTTCCCGATTCGTTGTAGTTTTATAGCTAACATAAATATAGGGTTAGATTATACCTAAAGCCCTAAAAAAATCAACCCCGGAACTAATTAAGGAATTTTAGGTCCCTGTAATCGTAAATGTTTTTCTGACCAACAACCAAACGCTCACTTTTTCCCCGTTTCTACAATACGAACCTTTCCTTAATTAGTACCGGGGTCAACCCCAGTACTATTGCGGCTGGCTCGGAGGAACCGGAGGGAGAATAGTAGGATCTGTTGGACCTTCTAAATCTTCTGTGACTGTTTGAGACTCCGTAATTGTAGGCATAGTTTGAGGCGCCGGTGCCGCCGGAGGTGCCGCTGGTGGAGTTGGTTGAGCAGGCGCTTGTACTCGTTCTAAAATCTCTTTAACTTTCGCGGCTATATCTCCTAAATCCTGCGTTTTTTCCAAAAAATCTTCCATACCTAATTCCTTGCTGATATTTTTATGATCACCTTGAATTGCGGGCCACGGTTCTTTCAAATTGGTTAGAAATGCAATTTTTAAATCTTTCGTCACTGGGTTCTGATGTATATTTAACGCAATATCTGTTCCTGTCGGGCCGGGCGGAATAAAAATGTCCATCAAAATCAAATCCGGCATTAGTGCAACTGATTTCTTTAACGCCTCTTCTTCGTTTTTGGCAGTATCGGTATCATAGCCGGCCGCCTGAAGTCGAGCTGAAAATATCTCCCGAAAGTTTTCCTCGTCGTCAACAATTAAAATTAAGGGTTTAGCCCGCATTTATTAATGGTTGTGGTTGTTATGATTAATAAACCCGACTATTCGCTGAATAATCTCACTCACATCATCCGTCTTTCGAATATAATCATTAGCGCCGATTTCCTTCGAAAAGTGGATATCAGATTCCACCCTTTCTAGAGCTGGATCGCCGTAATTCGTCAAAAAGATAACTTTAATACCGCTCGTTTCCGGGTCGCCCTTAAGCTTTAATATCGCCCCGGCGCCGTTTAGGTGGGGCATTTCCATATCCATCAAAATTAAATCGGGTTTAAGCTCTTTGGCTTTTTGATAGCCATCTTCACCATCAACCGCCGTCTCGACTTTATAGCCAGCTTCCTTTAGCTTAGTTGAAAATATCTCCCGAAAGTTCTCCTCGTCGTCAACAATTAAAATCAACGGTGGATTGTTCATATACTATATGATAGCATAATGGTTAAATCGCTCAAACAAGCTATCCCCAATCCAACTCAGACAACCTAAAACCTATAACCTAACACCTACAACCTAATTTAAATGAACCAAAAACTTATTCTTGAAATTCGCGCCGGCGCCGGAGGTGACGAAGCCTCGATTTTCGCCGGAGACTTAGCCAGAATGTATCAACGCTACGCCCAAAAAAAGAACTGGAAATTTGGTGTTATCGACAACAACCAAAGTTCGCTTAATGGTTACAAATCATTAGTGGCTGAAATCTCTGGCGAAAGCGCTTTCGATGACCTAAAACAAGAATCCGGTGTTCACCGCGTCCAACGCGTCCCAAAAACCGAAAAAGCTGGCCGTGTTCACACCTCCACGGCTTCAGTCGCTATTCTTCCTATAGTAGAAGCCAAAGAAGTTCAAATCAAAGACAGCGAACTTGAAGTAACATTTTCACGCGCCGGCGGCCCCGGCGGCCAAAACGTCAATAAAGTTGAAACCGCCGTGCGGATTCTTCACAAACCCAGCGGCATCGTTGTCGGTTCAAGAGAAGAACGTTCTCAGCACGCCAACCGCGAAAAAGCAATGGACGTTTTGCGCGCTAAACTTTACGAAATCGAACAACTTAGAGTCACCGGCGACATCGGCTCAAACCGCCGAGAACAAATCGGTTCCGCCGATCGCTCCGAAAAAATCAGAACCTATAATTTCCCCGACGACCGCATTACTGACCACCGCATCGGCAAAAAATTCTCAAGAATTGAAATTATACTAGACGGCGACCTAGACCCAATCGTAAAAGCTTTCAAAAAACAGGCCTAAAGGTTCCGTCCTCATCGCCATTGACATTATTTTTCAAAGGAGTATAATGTGCCACAGCTCGGTTTGGAGTCGTGCGCACGGCAACAAACCTTAGGTTTCAAGGAACAGCCAGCTGTGGGTAAATTCGGGCGTATGCAGGGTGAAAAAACAGTGGCACAATGATTGAAAATTGGAGCCACTCGATCGACACAATGCGACGTTATACGAATCCCATTTTTTGACCGAACAAGTCAGCATCAAAGAGAAGCAGAAATCTGGCATAAGGAGCTCGCTAATTATATTTTAGCGAGATGCCACTCCTGAAACTACGAAATATGCTTAAACTCCTTGGCTGTGGCGAAGGCAATGAGAGAATATTGTGCCATCGCCTCTGGAGGCTGGGCGGTAAGGGTTCCGCGCTTAATGGATGTCCAAACCCAAACCGCCGCTAGTACACACCGAAAGCCCAAACTCACTTGGCAAGTGAGCAAAGGCAAAGCCTATTTACAAAAGCGCGACTAGCGCAACACCCACCCCAAAGACCCGAGCAGTCTGCGGGGTGGTTTTTTTATACCCCCAAAATTCCTGCCACCTCCTTAATCTCGTCCCCTATTCCCTCAATCAAATCATATTTCGAAACTTCCGAAGCGCTAACCCAAGCGTAATCCGTAAAATCCTTCGAAATTTTTACCTCTCCGCTTTTATATTTAGCAAAGTAAGACAAAGTTACTACCGGATACCCGTCCAGCCGAACAAAAACCAAGTCACAAAGATATTTCGGCTTTTCTATTTCTAAATCCACTTCTTCCTTAACCTCCTTCCTTAAAACCCATTCCACCACGCCGTACCACTGCGGAAATCCCGCCGTCTTCGGCAAATGTTCGTATTCATGCAAAACTAATTTCCCGCCCGGCACCGTCCATCTATTAGGAAAAGCTTTTTCGTGCGCCGCTCTTTTCACAATTAAAAACTTCCCATCTTTTTCTATGATGCACGTCGCCACCACAAAATGTAGCCGCGGATCGATATCCATTTTTTTAATTAAACCATAACTTCCTATTCTTTTCTATTCTAACCTTAGTACACCAATTTAAACGATCGTGCAAATCAGTGTACTAACTCGAAAAAGAAACAACTTCGTCGTTATTCTCCCTGATAAATTTTCCCCGCCAAACAATTTTTGAGCAGTTTTTCGGCCGGAGGAAACATAGGGCTGGGCAAATCTTTCAAATCAAACCACCTCCACTCAGTTATTTCATCCGGCTCCATCACTTTCGGCTCACCATAAAAATTCTCACAAACAAACCCGATTGTCACAAAGTGCGCGTCCGCCACGCGCTCATTTCCTACGCTTGCTAATTTCAAATCCTTCGGATCAAGTTTAATACTAGTCTCCTCAAGCGTTTCCCGGCAAGCTCCATCAGCAATCGTCTCTCCAAAATCCAGCTTCCCGCCCGGCACCGTCCAAGTCCCTTCGCCATGCAATAAACTATCCGCCTTTTCGGGGTCTTCGTGCCGACGTCCCATCAAAACCTTCCCGTCTTTTATTAGCGCTACTCCGACCCCTACCCCCACTTTTGGTGCAAATGCCATTAGAGATTTAAAACCTCCGCCGTCTGTTTAATAAACCCCAAAGCCACCGGCGCCGGCAATAAACTCACCGACTCCACTCCGTCATCATCCGGCACCACCCACGGCTCTTCAATAATTTCGATTTTCCCATCCGCTCCTTTTTTATAACTATACATCGGCGTCACCTCATATTTTTCCACATAATCCCACGCCTTATCTTTCGGAATCGAATTCCTAAGTTTAATCTGCGGCAAACCTTTAAGTGTCAAAAGTTGCCGGAAAATTTTGTCATCGAGTTCCAACCTATCCCGAATCGGCTCAATCCCCAGCGAATCTCCTTCCTTAGTCACCATTCGCGCTTTGTTGCACTTGGGATCATCACACATCAAATAAAACTCTCCCGTTTTTTCGTCTTGCCCAATAAACGCCGTGGGCGCCAATTTCAAACTCCTTGGAGTTTTACAAATCGGACAAATCACTCTCGCCTTAATCCTCGCGTCAATCACCGTCTCCGGCACACTAATAAACACCAAAAAATCAGGATCGTCTCTGTATCCTAAAACTTGTTTTAGCATCAAAGAATATCCAATCTGATCGAGCGCTCTCGGGAAGCCGTCAATAAAAATCGCCTGCCTCGGCCGCCTCGAAATCTCATACTGCAAAAGCGCTACAATAAGTTCCGAAGAAACCAAAGACTTCGTGTCTCGCCCTAAAATAATATCTTCCACTTCTTGAAGCGAATGAAATCCACGATAGTTTTTTTCAAGCGATGCCATTAATTCTTTCTTGCCTTCTCCGGTCTCAATCGCTCGGTGAACATCTCGAACCACATCCCCCACTGAAATATGCCCCACTTTATTTTTCCCCACCGCCTCCATAAAAAGCTTGGAGTAAGTCCCCTTGCCCGAATTTTTCTTCCCCATCAAAAACGCCAAAAAAGTATTTTTCTCCAAATACTTCTTTAACTTCTCAATTTCTTTCCCCGCCTTCGCCTCAAAATATTTTTTCCGTTCAATGGGATCATTCAAATTAAACCTCCCCTCGACTCCGGAAATTTTAGTTTTAAAAATTGGAAAGTCGATACTGCGCATAAATTATGTTTTGTGTATATTTGTACGACGAATTTGGCTTAAATTCTAACTGAAAACAAAAATAACGGCAAATCGAAACTCTTTATCTGCCAACTATTTCAGCTTCAGTCCAAGCTCGTCTAATTGCTTTTTATCCACCTCGCTCGGCGCACCCATCATCAAATCCCGCCCATCTCCGGTTTTCGGAAACGCAATCACCTCGCGAATATTCGGCTCATTTTGGAAAAGCATCACCAAACGGTCAATTCCAGGCGCGATCCCTCCGTGTGGCGGTACGCCGTACTCAAACGCTTGAAGCATGTGCCCAAATTGACGTCGCACATCCTCTGGCTTATTCCCCAACCGTTCAAAAACTTTCGCCAGCAACTCTTGGTTGTAAATCCTGATTGATCCTCCGCCCACCTCGTAACCGTTCAAGACAAAGTCATATTGATAAGCCAAAAGCTTCAGAGATTCCTTCTCCGAATCCAAAATCTTCATCAAATTTTTGTATTCCTCGGAACTAGCATGCTGAAATCTAACCGGATCAAGCGAAGTATCCGTTGAAGGTAACGTGAAAGGATGGTGCACCGCGCCCAAACTGCCGTCGTCCTTCTTCTCGAACATCGGAAAATCCGTCACAAACGCGAACGCTAATTCGTTCGGATCGTTCTTATCTTTTCTCAAGTCCGGTTTATCGGAATTGTATTCTGCCATCACGTCCGCATATTTTAGCCGCGGCAACCTTCCATCCTTGTCTAAAGTCGAAATTGTCTTTTCGGGAAAAAGTTCCTTTGTGAGTTTGATAAATAAATCTTCCGTTAAATTCAAAATATCTTCCTGCGTCACAAAACTCATCTCAATATCGAGCTGTGTAAATTCCGGTTGCCTGTCTCCACGTGTATCCTCGTCTCTAAAACATCTCACAATCTGAAAATATTTCTCTAAACCCCCGACCATTAAAAGTTGCTTATACTGTTGGGGTGATTGCGGCAAAGCGTAAAAATCTCCTTTCTGAATTCGAGATGGCACCAAATAATCTCTCGCTCCTTCCGGCGTGGACTTGCTCAAATATGGCGTTTCAACCTCTACAAATCCCCTTTCGCTCAAATAATCCCGAATATATTTTGTAACTTTATGGCGAACAATTAAATTATTTTTTACTCTCTCTCGCCGAATATCCAAATACCGATACTTCATCCTCGTCTCTTCTCCAATTTCATATCCGTCAGTATCTAATGGCATAGGCAACTCCGCGGACGGATTTAAAATCTCCAAACCCGTTGCTTGAATTTCATACGACCCCGTCGGAATTTTTTCGTTCACTAACTTCTCAGGCCGTTTCGCCACCTTGCCTGTTAGCTTAATCACATATTCCCCTCTTAAGCTACCAGCTTCTTTCATCTCCGGACCAAAGACAACCTGCACCAACCCGCTCCTATCCCTTAAATCAATAAAAACCAATTTTCCATGATCCCGCCTCGAATGCACCCACCCATAGAGCTCCACCTCCTCCCCTTCTTTTTTCGTTATATCTAAAATTAAAGTTCTATTTTGCATGTAAACTAAAAGCTGTCGGCACTTCTAAGAGGAATAACGACAGTAAGATATCCCCTTCCTAATAGCAGAAACCTGTTCTAAAATTATACATAATGATCTCCCTAGAGCAAATGCTCATAAATTTAGTTCTCGCGATGGCTTTGGGCGCCTTTATTGGCCTTGAACGAGAAATGGCCGGCAAAGAAGCCGGCATCCGAACTTCAATGCTCGTCTCCGGTGGCGCCGCCATTTTCACCATCATTGCCCTTTCTCTTCCGTACATAATAACAGCGCATGCTCCCAACACCCTAGATGACGTCTTAGCTCGAAACAGCGGCTTCTTAACCGTCATCGCCAACATCGTCGTTGGTATCGGATTCTTGGGCGCCGGCATCATCATTAAAACTAAAGAACACGTCCATGGCCTCACCACCGCCGCCGACATCTGGATGGCTTCAGCTATCGGCGTCCTAGTCGGCTTAGGCCTTTCCACCTTCGCCATCGCCGCCACCGCCATCGTGGTTCTCCTCCTTTTCATTCTCCGCAAAGCCCGAATCTCCGAAAAAATCGACAAAGAATTTGACGAGCTCGACGACCACTAGCCCACCCAAAACCCAAACTCTAAATAAAAACGCCAACGGGAATTAAATCACTAAGAAAACCAAAAAAGCTACATGAATATACCAGAAATAAGTAAAAACCAGCCGGCTAACCCAGCAACAGAAAACAAAAAGAGGCCGTCCCTCACTTTCGCTATCCCTATAGTTGCAACGTTTATTGCCGTCAGTATATTTTTGCTCCCTAATTTTTACATCTTACTCATAGGAGGAGCATTTGTGGACAAAATAGGAACTATCGGAATTTCTCTAAGTTTAATATACCTCTCAATACTCTATGTTTTTGTAAGAATATTCCTCTATAAGGCAAAAAAATACCTAGAACCAAAATCTAAATACAGGGTAATAATTCCAATATTTATGACCATATTACCTCCGTTAATCTTTTTTACCACACAATATCTAATAAACATTATCATCGCAATAATCCTAGCTGTTATCGTCGTCTATATTGTCTTGCGTGCCGCTAGAAAGGAAAAGTATCCAGAAGTAGAATTTAAAAAATCAAAAAACAGTTTAACACCAGTTGTGGTAGGTTTTCTTATAGTTTTTTATCTCATAAATTACTTACTGGGGAAAATCATATTTCCCAGACCTTTAATCGTGAATACTCTCGAAAATGGAACTATGTACGAACTACTTGCAATATTTCTGGTGAATCTAATAATCTATGAACTACTAGCCTATCTAGGCATAAAACTACTGAGAAAAGTTTCAACCAAATATATAAACCCCGACTCCACATTAATAACTATTACTTCAATAATCATAATCCTAGCTCCATTTCTCTCGGGTTTCTTCTAATTAGAGATTAATCCACCCAAAACCTCCACTTTCGTTTAGCCCAATACGGTCCCGCGTAATTCACGCCCACCCTCGGGCCTTTTTTGATTCTAGCTCTAGAAATTTTCACACCTCTATCCTCAACCCACAACCCGCTCGCCTTACTCGCTGGCAATCCGTTTAATTTTTTATCAATCTTTAAAAATTTTGTGAGTTTTGCTGGCCCTCCTAAGTTTTTCACAGAAAAAGTTTGTCGGGCTGGACCATTCAACTTAGCGCCTTGCCCTCTTAGGTTTTTCGGAGAAAAATCTTGGAGGGCGCGTATTAAAATAGCGGCGGGATATCCTTCCTCTCTCGTCACAATATTCAGCATCCAATGCATTCCATAAGTGAAATAAACATACCAACGTCCTGCTGGTCCAAACATAATCGAGTTCCTTGCCGTTTTCCCCCGGAAAGCATGCGAAGCCTTATCGCCAAAACCATCATAAACCTCAACTTCGGTAATCATTAGCGAGATTTCACGCTGTCCAACTTTTCTCACCAAAAATTTCCCAAGCAAATCCTTCGCCACTTTCTCCGTTGGTCTATTAAAAAACTTTTGATTTAAAATTTTCTTTCCCACAAACTAATCATAACTAAAAAACCGCGCGGCAAACAACCGCGCGGTTTTTTAGAAAATAACTTTAAGCAGTCGGAGGAGTACTGGGAGGAACGCTCGGCGGAACATAATTCGCCGGCTGAACGCTTGTTTGAAACCTCGCTTCACTGCAAAATAATAAACAATTGCGCCTATAACGCCTGTCAGTAATATAAGCAAAAGCCACAAAACTTTGTTTTCGATCGGATTCTTAATAGCGTGCACAAGCATCATAACCCAAAAGATGAAAAACAAAATTCCAACAACAAAAAACAGGGTGATTATACCCAACCCAAAACCAAGACCCGTTTTTAGTTTTTCGAAAACCTGGTCGCATGGCACCTTCACTCCGTTAACTATACAGTCCGACGAAAGGGAAGGATTTTGCCCAGTGAGTCCAGCTGGACCGACTGTATTTCCTAAGTCAGGTACGTTTGGAACCTGCGCGAAAGCCACACTCGAAGAAATAATCAGTAATGCTAAAACAAAAAGTCCTTTTTTCATTAATTTAATTATTAACACGACCTTTTTACCCTCCTAAGTTTTCACTTACGAAAAAAAATTAAGAGGGCAAACCAACTCATAAATTTTAACATATTTAAAAACAAAACACCCCCGTTTTAGCGGGGGCATTTTGTGGCAATTCGTAAGCGGGATTCTGTCTCGCCCGCCATAGCTTTCGCGAAGGCGGGGTTAACGATCATTTATCTGGGCCCTTGATTGCTCGCGGGCTCGAGCGGCACTTCCAGCATCACTTTTTGAAAAGTGGTGCTGGACACGACCTTGCACTCAGTAAGGATTTAGCCGTTTCACCTCTGTCTTTTCGTCCCTATAACAGAGTTGGACCAAACTAGCTTGGGATTGGGTCCCTCTAGTCCTTTCGAACCAGAGCGTCACTGCTCGCACCTCTACGCTTACGCGCGCCTCGCCGTTAGCGAGGTACTTTTTTAAACATTGGTTACCCAATGAGTGAGTGTCCCGACTTTCCTCCCATTGAAATAAATCAAAGAGCGATCATCTGAATTACCAACACCAACTATACCCCATACCAACCAGAATAGCAAGATTGGTGTACTGACGCTTAAGGAAAAATTTATTCCCGAAACCATAAGCGAGAGGCAAGGTAGAAATTAACGAGCGAATAGAGAAAATATCCGGGTGCCCCCGAGCGAAGTCGAGGTGGGCGGTATTTTCTCGTATATGAGCGAGTTAAATTTCTCGAGCCGAAGCGGGTTGAGGAAATAGATTTTTCCTTAATAAAAAAGTTATTTTAAATCCAAAAGCTCCATCAAATGTCCCTTATCAAATCCCACCACAACCTTCCCATCGATATCTATAACCGGCACACCCAACTGGCCGGACTTATTAACCATTTCTTCCCGCGCTTTCAAATCCGTCGCCACATCTTTCTCTTCATACGCCACATTCTTTTCTTTAAAAAGCGCCTTCGCCATTTTGCAGTAAACACAAGTTGGAGTTGAATAAATTATTACTTTTGACATATTTTTTTATTACTAAAATTTTACCCCTAACCCAAAACCCCGTCAAACTGGAAAACTCCGGCAAACCACAATAAATGAAAAACCAGCGCAGACACGCTGGTTCTCGTCCTCTTCTGCTTTCCCTGCCGCCTATTTAGTTTAACTTTTAGTTTCACTAATTAGGATTTGAGGTACCGATTTTGAGAAAGAAACCGGCGGCAACTACTGGGACTGGGAAGGATAATGATCGTATGCGCTGTGTGCCAGCATACTCATGCAGTGCACGATGTTTTGTCACTGTCCGTATACTCTGCTCGGCGCTACTACACATTGAGGGCCGCGGGGAGTTTCGCGTTCGATTCACTTGCACCCATGGCTGAATCGACCCGTTGAATTCTAACCTGCTACCCATATTATATATACACCCCTAAGCCCTGTCAAGCGCCTCATTGACCAATCTATCCGCTTTTTTGTTTTGTTCCCGTGGGATATGCACAAAAAACACTTTTTTAAAATCCAATCTTAAATTCCAAACTTCGACAAATAATGGCTGGAGGTCCGGCTCCTTAATCTTATATTCCCCGTTCAATTGCTTCACAATCAGTTCGCTATCCATTCTCACTTCAATCTCCGCCTCACCTGCTTTCTTGCCGCCCAAAAGAGCCTTGGCTTTTTTTAGAGCAAAAACAAGCGCCCGATACTCAGCCTGATTATTCGTCATCACTCCTAAATATTCTGAATACTCCTTACTGCCCACCACTACTCCCAAAGCCGACTTTCCGGGATTTCCTCTCGATCCACCATCTGTATAAATTACCAACTTCCCTTCTCCTTCATCTCCCCCAAAAAGCTTATGTGATTTTTTTGGCATTAGCTATTTATTCAAAACCTCAATTAATTCTTTTATTATTTTTAATCCTTGCTCTTTTGTTTTTATTCCGGAAATTCCCGCTGCTCGCTTATGCCCCCCGCCGCCATATTTTTTCTTCAAATACAATCCCAAATTTATTTTGCACGATTCTGGCCTCCACGGATTTCCTCCGGCCGATATCTTGAAATCTTTATTTTCTCTCATTAGTGTTAAAACGTAGCTCAAATTAGGAACAAAATAATGCGGAGCAAACCGTACCCGGGGTATATTTGTTTTTGTTAAATCCAAAAATACGACATTTTCATAAATCTGAAGATTTTTTTGCGTATAATCCAATCCTTTTTTAATCTTAGCTTTTACACTCCCTAAAACTTTCTGAATTTTCTTGAGTTTAATTATATTTTGTATTGGTTTCTCCCTCATTAATTCAATCAACCAAGCCAAAGAATCATTCTTAGAAGTTGCGTCAATAAACGCATCGAGTTGTAATACAGGCTCCTTAATTTCAATTGTTTGCTTCGCGGAAGAAAACTCCGCCGCATCCACGAAATCTGCCCAGCGCGCCAATTCTACAATATGTCTCGGTGGATGATATTGAAAATGTTTTTTTAAAGTCGCTAAAACTAAACTAGCACAAGATTTATAGGAAAAATCCAAATAGCGATATTTATTTGGACGAAATGATTTTTGCCATGACCTTTTTACAAAAGTAGTTCGGTGATGGTCGAAAAAAAACGCGGCTTTAGGATGAAAATAAAAATCAAAAATTACTACCGGATTAATAGATTTCCTCACAAGTCCGTCCCACTCAGGTGCCATAAAATGATCCATCGAATAAAAATCGCCTACCTCGTCACCCCTTTTTTTCAGAAAATCCCAAAAAACCGCAGCCGAAGCCCGACCGTCAAAGTCGTTATGAAAATAAAAATCGTATTTCATTTATGATTCCGCTCTAAAGCAACTATCCCCGGCAATTTTTCGCCGGCCAAAAACTCCAACATTGCCCCTCCCCCGGTCGACACAAAACTAAATTTATCAAAAAATTCGTATTTTCTCAAAAATAGAACCGTCTCGCCTCCTCCTGCCAGTGAAAAACATTTTCTATTTGAAACAATCGCCCTAGCAATAGTCATTGAACCTTTCTCAAATCCTTTTTTTTCAAAAAGCCCCAAAGGGCCATTCCATATTACTGTTCCGGCTTTCATAATTTCAGAAACGAAAATCTTTTCGGTTTTAGACCCGATATCTAAAATCTTTTTAGACTGTATATGATAATCAATCGGCAAAAGTAATTTCCTAAACTTCAGCAAAGGCAAAAAAGCTTGCCGATTGTCTTTTTCCACAATCGACTCCCCGATATCCACTCCTTTTATCCAAAGCAATGTATTCGCCGGCTCTCCGCCGATTAAAAACTTATCCGCCCGCTTTTCAAAAAACTTCAAAAGTCCCAGTTTATCTCCCGCCTTGCCTCCTCCTAAAATAATCAGAAGAGGCTTCGCGGGCTTCTTAATTATTTTAGAAAGATTTATAACCTCTTTTTCTAACTGAAATCCACCATAACTCGGCAAAAATTTAGTAATGGCCGAAACCGACGCGTCTTTTCGATGGGAAATAGGGAAACCTTCATTTACGTAAAAATCTCCCAGGCTCGCCAACTTCTTTGCCAAGATAGGGCTATTTTCATATTCCTCTTTTAAAAACCGGATGTTTTCCAAAACAAAAACCGATCCCGGCTTGGATTCTTTTAAAGTTTTTCTTATCGCCTCAAAATTAAAATGGGAAATAAATTTTACGGGCTTACTTAAAAACCCGGAAAGCTTCTTCGCGTTCTTATTTAAACTTAATTTCTTGTTTATTCCCTTGGGCCTGCCTCTATGGCTTAAAACTAAAACTTTGCATCCCCGCTTAATTAAAAATTTTAAAGTCGGCGCCGCCGTCTGCATCCGCCAGTCATCTTCAGTATTAAAGTCCAACCGAACCACCGCCGTTCCTTTAATCAGCGACGCCTTCGCTCGGCTCAAATAATTAATCACCCAGTAATTATATCACACACGCTCCAATTTTCTTAGCGATAAAAACAAATCTACTCCCTTAATCTCTTGTAAATCTCCGGCTCTACTTCGTGCCTGCCTTTGCCAAATTTTAATCTTGAATATTCTTTCAGCCGATGAGCTAAATCACCATTCCCCTTCTCGAGTGGCATGGTCTTTATGTTAAATGGCTTTGAAGTTTCTCCGTTAACTAAAATTTTTACGTAAGCGTTGAAGTTGTCGATATTCACCAAATCACCTCTATCAAACGTCGGTTCGAATTGTTTTACTAAAAATTCCGCGTCCTGCACACCCACCCTAAACACCACTTGCGATCCGACGTTCCCAAAAACCGCGTCCCGGATCTTTTCGGTGAGTTGTGCGATAAACTGGTGAGCCATTGTTAAACTCAAGCGATATTTCCGCGCCTCAGAAAGAATCGTGCCGATTGAATCGGTAGTGAAATTTTGAAACTCATCAATATAAAGATTGAAATCTCTTCGCTTCGAGGCATCCGCTATATCCACTCTTGAAAGCGCCGCAATTAATATCTTGCCAGTAAATACCATGCCTAAAAGCCCGGCGTTAATGTCTCCGATTCTACCTTTCGACAAATTAATCAATAAAATTTTTCCTTCATCCATCGCCGACCTAAAATTAAAAGCCGAACTCGCCTGTCCGATAATCGGCCGCATATAATCATTCGAAATAAAATTATTAAATTTAGAAGTTATGTATGGCGTCATATTCGCAAGCGACGCCTCTCCGCCAGCTTTCACCGCTTCCTTTTCCCAAAAATCTATCACCACCGGATTATGAATCCGAGCCAGTTTTCGTTTCCTATATTCTGTGTCGGTAAAAACTCTCGGCACTTCAATCAAAGTCGCCGGCTCATTCGGCATATCTTCCATTAAAAGCAAGAGCGCGTTCCTCATATATTGCTCAAACATCGGCCCCATCGTCTCCTGTGAAAAAAGGCGGTTAAAAATACTCTGCATTTCGTTCACGATAAAAGTTTTCTCTTCCGGCCGGTTGAAATTATACTCAAGCATATTCAGTCCCAACGGCCGGTCCAAATCTCCCGGATCGAAATAAATCACGTCCTCAAGCCTATTCGCCGGCACGTGTCCTAAGACTTCTTCCACTAAATCTCCGTGCGGATCAATCATCGCCACTCCTTTCCCGGCTTTAATATCCTCGATTATCATATTCGTCATCAAAGTCGATTTACCGGTTCCGGTCTGCCCGATAATGTAAACATGCCGCCTCCTGTCCTCCTCGGTTATATAAATAGGATCATATTCTCCCCTAAAACTACTTTTTCCAATCATCACCCCGCTGGCCGGCAAATTTGATGGCGGCGCGGATTCCTTTGACTTCAGCCACTTCACCTTCGGTGTATCCGTAGACGATCCCGGCATATGATAAAAACTTGCAATCTCCTCGGTATTCAAAAACATCGCTTGGCTAGGGTCAAAACTCCGAAAACTGAAGTTATACACCAAACTTTTTTGATTCCTTGGTTTTGAAATCCTAAAGCTATTCCTTTTCGGCGCTCCGAATTGTGAAAATCCGGACGCCAAACCCTCCAAAATGTCATTCGCTTGGAAAGGAGTCGCCGCCGAAGCCAAAATCCGAACATTCACCTGAAACACCGGCTTAGAAATTTTCGCCTCAAGCGACTTTGCTCCTTCTTCATCAACCGATCGCCCGAGTCGAGATTGCTCTTTTTCCTCTTCAAGCTTCTTGGGGCTAAAAGCATCTCCGATCTCTGACAAAGTTATACCAAAACCGCGACCAAAAAGTTTCTCCCAAGACTCGCCTTTCTTAAGTTTCTCCACGTACTCATGAACTCTTTTTTGGAAATTCGAAGTTTCAGGCCTCGCTAAAATCTGTAAAGCCGCCCCCTCTCCGATTTCGTTAACTTTTGAAAATCCCCCAACAATCGAAGAAAAAGAATCTGATTCTAATTCCCGATAAGTTCGAATCGGCAAAACTTGATTATCTTTCTGAGTAATATATGCCCCCGCCACCGCTCCCTCTGGATTAAAAATATTATAATCACTCTTCGCCAGCTCCACTGATGCTCCGTTCCACAGACCCTGAACCTGTTTCGCCGCCACCTCCGACATTATTTTAGGCACCGCCATATAAAAATGAATCTCCTCTCCTATATGCGGCACTGCCACTTCAAACACGAAAGGTTTTTTAAGCGATGCAAAGTTGCTCAACAGCTGTTCGAATTTATTAATCTCCACCCGAAAATCTTTTTCCTTTCCTCCCTGTGATACGCTTTCTTCTTTCGGCACCTTAATCAAAAACAAAGACAAATTCAGCAAATCGTTTAGTCTGCGTTTCCTTAAATATCCCCACAAAAAATAACCTCCCCCAAGAACCAAAATGCCAAAGATAATACCGAGAAATAAATTTAACATCGGCTTAATTCAAAATATAAAAATTAGTTGGAAATCATTCTAAATTTTTCCGCCGAAGGCGGATCCTCCTTTGGAGGAAAAATTACTTAAGCAATCCTCTTCTCTTAAACTCATCGTAAAGCTTGCCGGTCAAAGCATCATGAAACGCGTCCAGTACGAAAGGATTGGATTTTTTGGCCTCATTCGCCGCCTTCAAAATTCCATCTTTAAAAGCCATCGATAAATAATGGTCTACCTCAAGCTTCGCTCCAGCCGACGCTCCTTTAGCGTAATCCGAATCGTCATTGGTTGTCGAACCCACCCCTTGGCCGGCAGGCATAGGATGTTCGGTCAGTTCGTGAACTGCTTTTTTAAGTAGTTGCTCTTGGGAAAAGTCCTTTGTTTCGGGCGCCTGCCGGTATTTCTCTATATCCCCGGCAATTCTGTCCATATCCGCCTCCAAAGGACCCGCTCCCCTCTCTGGTGTAAATTGGTCAGCCATTTTTTCCACAACTCCCTTGTTGTTATTAAAGGGAACAATCTTCTATACTTACGTTAGTTTGGGTTAATTATATCACACAGCCGGTTTTTAAGTTAATAAACAGAAATTAATAAAACCTTCAAATTATGACCAGGTATATCTTTGTTGTTGGCGGCGTTATGTCGGGTATCGGCAAAGGCGTTGCCGCCGCTTCTATCTCCTCCTTGCTTGAAAACCGCGGCTACGAAGTCACCGCCGTTAAAATAGACCCCTATATTAATGTTGATGCCGGCACTATGAACCCCGTTGAACACGGGGAAGTTTTTGTCACCGAAGACGGTTTGGAATGCGACCAAGATATCGGCAACTACGAAAGATTTTTAAACAAGAATATCTACCGCACCAACTATATGACCACGGGGCTGGTCTACCAAACAGTTATCAACAACGAGCGCGCCTTAAAATACGAAGGTAAGTGTGTTGAAGTTGTTCCCCATATTCCCGAAGAAGTTATCCGCCGCCTTCGCCTCGCCGGTAAAAAAGCCAAAGCTGATTTTGTTTTGGTTGAAATCGGCGGCACCGTCGGAGAGTATCAAAACATTCTTTTTCTAGAAGCCGGCCGTATGATGAAAATCCAAAACCCCGACTCGGTCATGTTCGTTCTCGTCAGTTACTTGCCCGTTCCCTCAAATCTCGGCGAGATGAAAACCAAACCGACTCAGTACGCCGTCCGCACCTTAAACTCCGCCGGTATTCAACCCGACATTATTCTCGCCCGCTCCAGTTTTCCACTCGACGAACCCAGAAAGAAAAAATTATCCGTCTTCTGCAACGTTGCCGCTGAAAACATTATCTCGGCTCCGGACGTAAAAAGCATCTACGAAGTGCCGGTTAATTTTGAAAAAGAACAGCTCACTTTTAGGATCTTAAGAAAATTCGGCATCGCGGCTAAAAGAAACGGCCATACTCCGTGGTCAAAACTCAATCGTAAAATTAGCGCCGCCAATAAAGTTGTCAAAATCGGCATCATCGGCAAATACTTCGACACCGGCAAATTCACCCTTTCTGATTCTTATATTTCCGTCATTGAAGCCGTAAAACACGCCGCTTGGAGTTTAGGATTTAAACCGGAGCTGGAATGGTTAAACGCTAAAGATTATGAAACCAATCCCAACTCAATCAAAAATCTTTCCGCCTACGATGGGCTAATCGTCCCCGGCGGTTTCGGCTCAAGGGGCGTTGAAGGTAAAATCAAAGCCATCCACTATGCCCGGGAACACAAAATTCCTTACTTTGGCCTTTGTTATGGCATGCAGCTCGCCACCGTCGAATTCGCGAGAAATGTGGCTCATATGAAAGACGCCAACACCACCGAAATCAACTCCCACACCCATTTTCCGGTAATCGACATCCTTCCCGAACAAAAAGAAAACGTCAGCGAAAAAAACATGGGTGGAACTATGCGCCTCGGCGCTTATAAATGTCGCATCGTAAAAAACACCATCGCCACCAAAGCTTACGGCAAAAACTTAATCAGCGAACGCCATCGCCACCGCTACGAAGTTAATAATGATTTCAGAGAAAAACTGGAACAAGCCGGCTTAATTTTCTCTGGTATTAATCCCGAAAAAAATCTCGTTGAAATTATTGAAATCAAGAACCATCCTTTTTTTGTTGGCGTTCAATTCCATCCCGAACTCAAATCTCGCCCCTTCGATCCGCACCCATTATTCAAAGAATTCATCAAAGCCGCCTCTAAGAAAAAATAAAAAGGAGGGGTAGCAAGACTTCTCTCGCCGCTCCCCTCCATGATGGATTTCCCTTTTCGGGCTTCGGTACTTGATTGTTCCCCGACCATTCCGAAGTGGTTAGGATACAATTTACCATTCCATCACCCTTACCAAGAAATCCAATACTTAATACTGCCGCCCTGTCCCTCCACAATCGGGACAAGACATGTAAACAGTGTGCGGCATAGGAAGCCTACGCAGTCTTCCGGTACCACCGCACGTGGTGCATCGTTTCTCCGGAGAAATCCAATTCCGTCTCCGCTCCATACTCCATAGAATCATTTTTCTGTTCAGTAAGACACTCTCTCCCATCAAACACCTCCCTTAATAGCTAAACTAAATTTAAGAAAAAATAATCCCGCTGTCAAATCATTGCGAGTATTCACAAAATCAGCTTAAAAAAGTTTGGGCGAGTCAGATTCCTCTGCTCGCCCTTTTGACGACACTTAACAAGCGCGCTAGACACTAGACTAGACTGGAACAGATCGAGGCACTAGAGCCTCACGCAGCTCTCCAAAGGTTTTAACATCCTTTGGAAAAAGCACCCGCAAGCCGCACTCCTTGCAAGCAAGCGAGTCGCGCGATTCAGTAGCTCTGCGTCGACGAATCTCACCGCCGCAATACATGTGACGACCGATACCATAAATGAGAACGGTGTGGTCGCGGGGGTGATCAACGAAATATCCTAGGCACCCAAAAAGTGGACCTCTTGGGTGCTCGCATAGCTGATCGCCCTCTAGGTTCAGCAAAATCGAACTCATCGGAATACTCCGTTCGATCTCTTCGGCAATCTCGTTGACAAGTTGGTCATACCGATCTTGCTCCGAAACGCTTATTGTGAAAGCTGGAGCAACAATCAGCACGGTTCGAACTGCGCAATCCAGCCAACCCGTTGCGAAGTGGTGATCGTCACCTTCTTGATCAACCACAACAAACGGGCAAGCACTATTGATTAGATAGGTCTCGCCGGTACGGCCACCTTGATCGAGGTAGTCACCCGTAAGTTTTCCGGGCTTCACCTCCTTGGGATTGAAGCCGGCCGCCATAACTATGTCAAAGAGCACCTGCACTTCATCGGGCGGCAAGTCGCCAACTTGATTCAATCGACCGTATTTCCGAACTAAATCGACAAACCGTTTCGCTACCGCCAGTACTTTTTCCGACATTTCAGCCTCCTTATATGTTGAACTTGAGAGTGTGTTACTAAAAATAGACTATACTCTACCCCCAAAAACGTCAACATTAAAAAATAACCAAGATCCTAAACCTTGGTTATTTCTACTTCTGTATATAATTGCCGATGCCCCTTCCTTTTCCGATATCTCGTCTTCGAGTGATACCTGAAAACAATTTTCTTTTCACCTTTCGCTTGTTTCACGATCTTTGTAGCCACCTTAGCGCCGGATACATACGGCATTCCGACTTCAACTTTATCTCCATCAGAAACCAAAAGCACTTTTTCGAAATCAAAACTCGAACCTTCCTCGGCTTTTAAGCCCTTAACGGAAAGCTTCTCCACTTTTAACTTATCCCCGGCAGAAACAATATATTGCTTCCCTCCGGTTTCTATAACAGCAAATTTATTCATTTTTTTACTTTCCTAAAGTAAGGTTTTTATTTACGTCTCTTTATGCCCTCGAAGTGAGCTTTTTGATTGAAAAACATTCTCGGAAGCTCAACTATAAATTACCAAGTAAAAGCATATTTTTTGATCGTTGAAATGAAATAGTCGGAGACTAAACAAAGTGCCAGCCGACGGTCACTGTTTCATTTCCATCAAAAAATTTGCTTGAGCGAGAATAATTTATTTAAGCTGGAAAGTTGCTTTTCAATCAAAATAGCGAACGTTAGTTCACGGATATAATAGCCATAAAGTAAACAAAAATCAAGATGCTAAGGAAAAACGTAAAAGCCGACGTCAATTTCCCTAAAAACTTGTCCCTTTTCTCCAATTCCACTGAAATCAAAAAATTGATTACCACCACAAGTATTCCGAAGATTCCTACCTTAGCCAAATCCCAAAAATAACCCACTTGATTAATCCCTGAGACATTGCTGAAATGAATTATAAGGGGTAATGAAATTTCTCTCAGTGCCCAGAAAGCCCAAAACCATCCCCCAACCACCAAAACCAAACTCACCACGAAACTAAACGTATTAATTTTAAACTTAAATAAATCCTTAAACATATCTAAATCTTCTAATTTTTTGAAATCCTATTTACATAATACCAATCCAAAACATCCTTCGCAATTGGCACCGCATTTAAGCTTCCCTGCTTGGCATTCTCAACCAAAACCAAAATAGCCACTTTTGGTTCCTCGGCCAGACTTTTGTCTGGATTTCCGGCGGGCGCATACCCTACAAAAAAAGCGTTCTCCTCAGCATTATCTTTTACCTGAGCGCTCCCAGTCTTACCGGCCACCGAAAACGGCAAATCGTGAAGTGAAAAAGCTGTTCCTTTAGAAAACTCCACCGCCTTTATCATCCCCTTCTGAACCTCTTTGATCGAAGGAAGAGTTGAGGAGAGATCAGAAATTACCGTCGGCTTTTCTGCGCTGGAAGCCAAATACGGCCGGTACACCTTGCCTCCGTTTGCAATCGCTCCAATGTAACTTATAAGCTGGAGTGGAGTAAGTAAGAGATCTCCTTGACCGATTGAAACATGGTAAGTATCCCCCAAAAGCCACGGCTTGCCGGTTTTCTGTTCTTTAGTCGCTGCATTCGGGAGAAATCCTTCCGCCTCGCCAGGCAAATCCACTCCTAATTCCTTTCCAAAACCAAACTTAGTCCACCAATCATAAAGCCGGCTGATTCCTAAACCTTTAATCCCGCCCTGGCCCGCCATTGCTTGATTCGGAGAACCGCCTCCCACGATATAAAAATAAACGTTGCTTGACTGTGCGATAGCTGAAGCTAAATTAACATTCCCTTGATAACGCCAATCCACAAAACGCGTGGGTTGATCCGGATTATAAGGGTTGGGAACGTCTAAATATCCGGGAGAAAAAATTTCCTTGTCCGGCGTGATCACTCCTTCTGCAAGCGCCGCTAAAGCATGCAACGGTTTTATGGTTGAACCGGGGGAATAAGCACCCCCTACCGCTCTATTGAAAAGCGGCTTAAGAGGAGAGTTAAGTAAATCCTTAACTTCTTTGCTTTTTAGCGGAGAATTAAAAATATTATTGTCAAAACTCGGCAGATTCACTAAAGCCAAAATCTTTCCATCTCTCGGATCAATCGCAAGCCCCACCGCTACCGATCGGCCAAGTTCACTTAAGCCCCGCCTTAATCGATCATAAAAATATTTCTGAAATCCTGCGTCAATAGTTAATTTTAGTTCCTGTCCAATCTCGGGTCCTTGTCCTTCTTTCTCCTCTAAAATATTCCCTAAAGCATTTCTCACTTTTACCGAAACTCCCGGCTTCCCTCTAAGTTTGTCATCATAAAAAGCCTCAATTCCTGTTTTGCCGATAAAATCCCCGCTTCCTAATTCGGGATAACGTTTAAGATCGTTTATACTCGCAAGGCCGGTATATCCCACCACCGAAGCAAAAACAGAACCATTTATATATTGCCGCTTAAAACCTCGGCCCACTAAAAGTGTTGGTAATTTCAAATTCTCTAGTTTAATAAGCTGGCCCTGCTCAAGATCGTCATTTAAAATAATCTCGTCCCGTAAAGAGTCTTGATTATTCTCCCGAAGTAAGCTCCAAAAATCATCCTCACTAATTCCCAAAACTTCTTTTATCGCCTTAAGTGTCTCTTCTCGAAGATCTTCTCTTTTATAAAAATCCCTCACACTCAACACCGCAAAAAACGACGGCCGATTCTCGGCTAAAACCTCACCGCGACTATCGGTAATTATTCCTCTTGGCGCGGAAATTTTTTGAACATCACTCAAATTGGCTTCCGCTCTAGCCACATAAAAACTATGATCTGACGCGATAAAAACTACTCGCCCCACAACAAAAACACCCACTACTAGAACAACTAGTCCCAAAAAAAATAAAACCTTTGCGTCAAGTGGCCTTTCGGCCACACCCAAAGCCTGAGTCCAATCATCACCCAACGACTCCTCAAAAGCTACGTTAGTTTTCTTTCTAAAATTCCACATGAGTTATTGATTTTGTCTTGAATAATTACTAAATACCAGAAAAATCGCTCCTCCAAAAATAATATCGGCAAAAATAAAACTCAAAAACAATCCCAAATTATTCAACATCCTGGGAGCATCCAACACCGCGTAAAAAATCATCACTCCTAAAAAATTTATAAAAAAACTTTGAAGCAGCGGCCGGCCGGGTAAAAACCGATGCCCAAGATTCACTCCTAGAGGTAAAATCAAAAGCATTATCATTTCCAAACTCACCCAAGGCTGCCAATTCATCAAAAAAACGGCCAGCATTCCAAATGTTAAAATTTCCCAAAACCCCACAAATGAAGCCAGCACAAGCAAAAACACTAAAACTAAATCCGTTTTAAAAAACCCATAAACCCCCAGGAAAATTGAAAGTAAAAAAATAACCAAGAACACAAGAAAACAGAACCCGAACCCCAAAAAATTTTCTTGACGCCTCATGGTTTCTTTAAAATCAAAAGAGCTTGAACTTGCCCCAGATCATAACTCAAATCAAGATCGGCTTCTTTCAATAAATTGTCCGGAGCCAATCTTACTTCTTTTAAATAACCAAGCGGGATACCATATAGAAAGCGGCTGTCAGTACTATAAACTAAATCGCCGTCCTTCACATCCGCTTCTTTTTTTATGAGCGCTAGTTCTGGCTTGACTCCTCCTCGAAGCAAAGCTTCAACGCCCTTATCTCCTATCTTTACCTCGGATCTCCATTCGGGATCGAAAATCGTAGCCGCTAAACTCGTATTTTCCATCACAGTTTTAATCCGTCCAGCCAAAACTCCACCCGAAGTCAATGAATCCGCATTTTGGCTGACAGACAAAACCACCGCCTCATTACCTGTAATATTTTGATTCTTCCCCGCTCCCAAAAGAATCTCGTCTTTTAAATTAAAAGGATACCGGCTATAAACCATCGCTGGGACATAATCTGCCATCCATTTTGGTAAACTGTCCCGCACATTCTTCAATAATAGAAGTTCCGATTTGAGAGACTGGTTTTCTAAGACCAGTTCATCTACACCTTGATTTCTGTATCTTCCTTCAAAAAAACCGCGGATTTTCCATCCTAAACCGGGATTAAATAAAATCAAAATGACTAAAACCAATATTAAAATACCTATACCAAGATATCTCTTTTTCATATTTCATTTTAACTAACTTTCAAAAATCAACGCCTAAAGATTCACAATCATCGGCCTTAATGGATTATCAAAAAGAGGTTTATGACTTTCAAAGTGATCCACCAGCTGGCCCAAACCCCTAGCCACACACATTAGCGGCTCTTCCACTACCTCAGACGCCACCGAAGTTTCCCGCTGAACTAAATCCTCAATTCCTCGAAGCATCGCTCCCCCGCCGCAAATATAGATTCCTTGCTTTAACATATCTCCGGCAAGTTCCGGTGGGGTTAATTCAATCACCTCTTTTATCGTCTCAATAATAGTTTTAACCGACTTCCCAATCGCCGCCCGAATTTGGGTATCTTTAACAACAACTTCGCGAGGCAAACCACTCGCCAAATCCCTGCCCCGCAAGCTAACTTCAAGTTTTTCTCCTCGCGGCACAGCTGAACCAGCCACAATCTTGGCAAACTCTGCGGTTGGCTCGCCAATAGCCATCTTAAATTCGTCTCTTACAAAATTAATAATGTCTTCGTTAAATTTATCTCCGGCCACCCTAAGGGTCCTCGACACCACCGTTCCTCCCATAGAAATTACGGCGATATCGGTTGTCCCGCCTCCAATATCCACAATTAAGCTGGCCGTTGGCAAATGAATCGGTAAATTAGCTCCTAAAGCCGCTGCGACCGGAGACTCAATTAAATAAACCTTAGAACAACCGGCGTTTAACACCACATCCTCCACAGACTTCCGCTCCACTTCTGTTAAATTATCGGGAATCGCCACAATTCCCCGCCGATAACTAAAAACCGAATTATGGCTCAGTCTTCTTAAAAACTGGCGGATAACTTCCTGAGCCATCTCGAAATCTGAAATCACTCCGTCTTTAAGCGGTCGAATCACGCTAATATGAACCGGGGTTCGGCCAGCCATTCTTTTCGCTTCGTCTCCCACCGCCAAAATTTGATTTGTTTTATTATTTATAGCCACCACCGTCGGTTCATTCACTAAAATTCCCCTTCCTTTAAGATAAACTAAAGAATTCGCGGTTCCAAGATCAATTCCCACGTCTTTAAGAAAAGTGTCAAAAATAGCCATATCAAAATTATTTTTTAATTTAAAGTTTTTAATAATCCTAAAAGTTGCTTTGGCAAAACTAATTTAATCACCTTCGCGTCTCTTTTTTTCACCTCAACTTTTCCCGAAGTCTTGGAACTTACTACCAGCCTCCACGGAATACCGATTAAATCCGCTTCCGCGAATTTCTCCCCAGCCGATATTTCTCGGTCATCATAGAGTACTTCAACTCCCGCCTGCTGTAAATCTTCATAAATTTTATCCCCTTTGCCACCCGGCAACTCAATAAGATGCACTCTAAACGGCGCCACCGCCTCCGGCCAAATAATACCTTTGTCGTCATGGTGAATTTCGCAAACTGTCGCCATTACTCGGCCAAGACCAATTCCATAAGAACCCATCACCACCTCCTTTTCAACGCCTTTCTCGTCTCTAAACTTCAACCCAAACGCCTCTGAATACTTTGTTCCGAGTGGAAAAATATTTCCCACTTCAATCGCTTTTTCTTCTTTAATATTTCCACCGCACTTCTCGCACTTGCCACCATCCATCAACTTCGAAACTTCTTTATTTTCCGCATAGCCGCACTTCTCGCACACAAAAATTGTATCCTCTCCGGCTGGCGCAATTACTTGAAACTCATGCGTGTGACTCATGGTGAAATCCCCTCCTGCCGCCAAAGTATATATAACCTCAAGCCCGCACCTCTTAAAAATTCGCCCATACGCTTCAGCCACTTTTTTATAATACTTCATCAAATCCTCTTCTGAAGCGTGAAAGCTATATAAATCCTTCATCATAAATTCCTTGCCTCGAAGCAATCCTGATTTTGCTCTAGCTTCATTTCTAAACTTCGTCTGAATCTGGTAGGCCGCAAAAGGTAAATCATTATACGAACTCACGTACCTAGAAGCGATTGCGGTCAAAACTTCTTCGTGTGTCCAACCCAAAACAAACCCAGCCGCTTTTTCTTCTTTCCCCTTCACTTCAAAACCGACTGATACATCCCAACGCCCGGTTGTCTCTAAGTATTTTTTCTCTACTAGTGCCGGCATAAACATCTCCTGCCCGCCGATAGCATCCATTTCTTCTCGGATAATTCCAGAGATTTTTTGCATCACCTTCCACCCCAAAGGCAAATAGGAATAAATCCCGGCAGAATTTTTATAAACAAATCCTCCCCTCGTTAAAAGCTGGGAATTAGCCGCCACCTCGTCCTTTGGCGCCGTCCTCTCTGTTTTAGTAAAAAGCTGTGATAGTTTCATTTATTTAAGATTACATAAATAGCTCCAATTGCTCCATATTAAAACAAGGATAACACGGAAAAACCCGCTCGAAAAGTCTCATATATTTATGAATTTATGCAGTGCAGAAAACCATATTGAATGTAAAATTTTAGAGAACTAAAATTAATATAGTTCCAACTCAAGGAGAGAGAGGCGATATGTCAGTGATAAGAACCAGAATTATAGACTGGAATGGCATCTCAAACATCAAGTCCATCGAGACTAGGAATATAGATTTACTCTTCAGCCACGAAACTTTTGTTAGTTCAGATGGGAAAATGTACCGCATCGAAGCGCTCGAATGTGACGGAGAAGGAGAACTCTTTGATGTTTCCGTCGTCCCCGCCAGCGAAGAGATTGCTGACTGGCCACATTAGCCCAAATCCCGAATGACCCTCCTTGAAAAAGGAGGGTCCGGTTTCTTCACATTACCCGCACGGCACTCAACTAAAAAAACCTCGCCAAAAAGAAAATCACTAAACCAAGCGAAGCAAAAACTGCCGATATAATCCAAAACCGCATTGTTATTTGAGACTCCGGCCAGCCTAAAGCTTCAAAATGATGATGGAACGGCGCTGACAAAAAAACTTTCTTTTTGAAAAATTTTTTGCTTGTCATCTGAATAATTACTGAAATAGATTCCGCAACTAAAATAATCGCAAAAAAAGGTAGAAGCAAAACCGTGTTCGTTAAGAGCGCGATTACTCCCATCGTAATCCCCAAAGACATCGAACCGGTATCTCCCATAAAAAACTTTGCCGGGTAGATATTGAACCACAAAAAAGCCAGAAGAGCGCCTATAACAACTCCACCGAAAGCCGCTAATTCGTATCTTCCCAAAACAAACGCCACCGCCGTAAGCGCTACGAAAGCAAAAAGTGACGATCCGCCCAAAAGCCCATCTAGTCCGTCAGTCTCATTAGCCGAAAAAGCGCTGGCGATAATAATGAACATGAAAAGCGGAATATACCAAAAACCAATCTCAAAGTTTCCGAAAAAAGGAACATTAATCACGTGCCAATCTAATTTAAAATAAAACCACCACGCTCCGATAGCCGCGATTAAAGTATAAGCAATCAACTTGAACCGTACCTTGAGTCCCCCGCCCTTAGATCCCCCAATTCTCATCACTCCCAAATAATCATCTAACAATCCCAAGAGCGCTGCAAAAAGAAGCGCGGCGAGAGGTAAATAGGTCTGAGCGCGGTCAATAAAGTTCAGGTACTTCCAAAAACCATCAAAAAGAAAACTCAAAAAACCAAAAACTAAAGCGAGAATTACTACTGTTGACCAAATGATAACACCGCCTCCAGTTGGTGTTCCCTCCTTTTTTTGATGGAATCGATTAAAAATCGGAGCTTGGTCTTTAGTTCTAATTTGCTTTTTGAGTTGGTATTTTTGAATCAACTTAAACCAAAGTGGTGTCGCAAAAATCGCCACCGAAAAAGCCACCACGGTTAAAATAATAATCCGAATTGCTTGTCCAAAAGTCGAATCAAGGGCAAATCCTTGCGCAATAAGCATTTAAAATTAGGCGGCCTTATCGGCCATAATTAGATTTAAACCATTGCCATAATCTTTCCGACTCGTTAAATCGATCCGTCGTTCCTAAAACAATTACCGCAATCGGCCGGTCACCAAGGGAAAAAATCGAAATTAAATTACCCTGCGCCTCGTCGGTAAAACCGGTTTTTCCCCCTAAAAAATCAGCTCTGCCTGCAAAGGTATTAATATTAGTAAATCTAACCATTTTCTGTGACTCAACCTCTTTTACTGATAACTTTGTCAGCCGCGTAATCTTAAAAAGATTCGGAAATTCGTTATAAATTTCCCGGGTCAATTTATAAAGATCAGATGCGGTTGATTGATCTGAAACAGAAATCCCAGTCGGATCGTTAAAATTAGTATCATCAAAACCCCAATCTTTAGCTTGATCATTCATCGCTTTAATAAAACCGTCTCGGCCATAAGTGCTAGCAATGGCTTCCGCGGCTTCGTTCGATGAGACTACTAGCATCACCTTGATCAAATCACTAAGAACATACTTCTCATCCACCTTAAGTTTCGCTCCGATTCCTTCAAAAAATTTAAGATCTCCCTCCTTAATCGTCACCTCTTGAGTTAAACTCATCTTATTCATTGCCACTACCGCTGTCATAAGTTTCGTAAGCGACGCCATTGGCCACTGATTCTTTTCTTTGTAATTGAAGTACGGAGTTCCTGTCTCTAAATCCAAAACCGCCGCCGCGGCTACATCGACAACCGGCATAACAATTCCTTTTTCTTGTTTTTCTAAAATCGCTTTTTTAGAATCGCTTCCTGCAACTGTTTCTGCTGTTTTTTTTGAATCTGATCCAACTACCGAATCCGAACCTCCGCCATTTAAAATACTTTCGATATCCAAAGAAGATGTCGACTCGGGAACCAGAGGTAAAATTTGGATTGAAGATGTCGGCGTCGGAATTGTTACAAATTCCAAAGCCGCCAACTTCGGTCCTAAAATTATTTTTTCTCCAGGCAGGTTTTCGAACTCTCCCCGAGACTGATGATTCAGAAACATGGTCACCAAAATCATCGTACCCACTAGCGCGAATTTAGGAAAATTATCCCTCATTTTTAGTTAAAACTGGGTCTTGGTTTTCGAAACCTTTAAGAATATCCTGAAACTTTTGATAGTCTGGTAAATCTTGAATCTTATTTAAACCCAAATGCCTAACCAAATTCAAACTGGGCTTATAAAGATAGGTGTTGGGCCTCTTGGGATCAGGGAAGCGTTCAACTAATCCCCTAAGCAAAAGATTTCTTAAAGTGAAAACCGAACTCACCCCCCTGAAATATTCCAAACGATGCCGCGAAATCGGCCCTAAATAAAAAACAATCGAAAGCGCTTCAAGTGAAGCCGGAGTCAATTCCTCCGAAAGCTCTTCTTTTATAAACTGGCTTAAAATATTGCTAAAAACCGGCTTGGTTGCCAATTGGAACCTTTCTCCGTCTTCGACAATACAAAGCCCTCTCTCGTCCCCCTCTAAGCTTTTTTTGTAACTATCCATAAGGGTCTCGGCTTCCTGCTTCTCAATCGCCAAAACTTTGGCGATTTTCTCCATCCCCAACGGTTCTCCGTGGATAAAAAGCAAAGCTTCTAAACCAGCGAATTTTTGTTTTTCGTTTTCCATATATCCAAATTCTAATTTATATCTTATTTATCATTATATCAGAAAAATACTCCTTCTGTTCAAGTTGGACTAGTCTTTCTTTAGCTAAATGCAAAATAGCCAGAAAAACAATTATCATTTCTGACCGGCTTTTTGCCTCCACTATTTTTCCAAAACTCCCCGCCACTCCTTTTTGTAGTCTATCAATAATTTCTTTAATCTTCTCCTCTAAACTCACTACCTTCTCCCGAATCGTTTCGGTTTCTATCTTTAAACTACTAAAACCTTTCACTATCTCCTCTAAAGCTCTCACCATAATCTCCAGGTTTAATTCATTTCCAGGAAAGAAAATGTTTTCCGCGTCCCCCCAAAGAGCCTGCACCCTCAAACCTCCCTCTAAAAAATATGGCCGGCTATACTCTCCTTCTTTACTTTTCCATTTAGCCGCCAAAATTTTCATTGCCGGCTTTAGCTCTTTAAAAATTCTTAGCTTCGCTTCCAAGTCGTGAACATCCTCTTCCTCTTGATCCGAAAGTTCCAGCCCCAGCAAAAGAGACTTTGATTTTAATAAAACCAGCCGGCTAGCTACCACAATAAAATCTGCCAAAACCGTCACCTCAATTTTCTCTAAAGTTCTCAAATAATTCAAAAAATCGTCGGTAACCTCCGCTAAGCTTATCTCGGATATCTCCATTTTCCTCTCTTCGATCAGCCCTAAAAGTTTTTCCATAGGCCCGACAAATTTTTCCGTTTTAAATTCGTATGTCATGAATAAATTAATAATTTCCTTTTATATAACCCAAAATCTCCCGCGCGTCTTTCGTGTTATCGTCAGAACCTAGCACGATTATGGCGATCGGCCTCTTTTCTCCTCCTAGGTCTAACTCAAAAATACTCAAGATGGTTTGCTTCGCCTCAATCGTTTCCCCCACTTTGCCTCCCACAAAATCGGGGTCATTGGCAAAAACATTAAAGTTTTTCAAATCGGGGAAAATCGATGAGCCGTAAATGGACCAATCCAATTTACCCGCGCTAGTTTTTAAAATAAACCGGCGATTATTATATAGATACTTGGCAAAGTTGAATAAATCCTCCGGAGTTGAAACATTTCCGGCATTCCTGCCGGCTGGATCAATGAAAGCCGTATTCTCCATTCCTAACGCCCTCGCTTTTTCATTCATTAATTCCACAAAACGATCCTTCCCCATAAAACCCGAAATAGCCAAAGCTGCCTCATTTGAAGATTCCATAAGAAGCGGGTAAAGCAAATTAAAGGCCGAAATTCTCTGCCCTATTTTTAACCTCGGCAAAGAGGTGGTCGCTATCATGTTCTTATCGACAGTAATCTCTTTTTCTAAATTAATATATTCCGTCGCCACCGCCGCTGTTACCAGTTTTGTAAGCGATGCGACCGGCAACTGCTCCTTGGTTGATTTCTCCAAAAAAACAAAATTATTTCTAAGATCGGCCGCTAAATATGCTTTCGCCGAAATCTCGGGAATCTTGAAATTGTACTTAAAATTATCGCTCGAAAAATCCTGCTCGAAAACCAAAACCGGCGTCCCTATTTCCACCAAATCAAAGACTGCCTTTGCGTCATCGCTTGAAAGTCGAATGCATCCTCCCGAATATCCCTTTGCCACCGGTTCTCCTCCTGGATAATATGGCCAGCCATGAATGAAAAAATTTCCCTGGAAAGCCATACTCCAAGGCATATACACTCCCCCAAACGAAGAAAAATGAGACTTCTCCTTTGATTGAATCCGATAAATACCAGCTGGAGTTTCCCACCACGACCCCTCTTTACCTTTAGATAAAATATTTACCTCTAATGCCATAACACCTAGTTTATAAACCCTAAGCTTCATTGCCGAAAGGTCGCTTTCAACAAAATCCACTCGATCCGAAATCAATTTCTTCTTAACCGCGCCAAAAAATTCGGCGTTCTCAAGTGCCGGCCACACTCCATACTCAAACTTATGACTTTTTCCTTCGCTGTCAGTAATAAAAAGATCATAATTTTGAGCCTTAGTACTATAATGATTTATAAAAATTCCCAACCCTATAATTACTAAGGCCACAAAAAGCAAAAGTACCCACGAAGGAATTGGCGTCTTAAAAATTTTGTTTATCATGATTTTCTCTACCAATTACGAATAAAATACTAATATACTAATAAAGTTTATGGAATCCGTATATTTGTATCCATCCGTAATCCGTAGTTAAATTAAAACTATTGCGAAGCTGGCTCATCAAGCAATGCTTTTTTAGTATAGATATTTTTGGGATCCCAAAGCGCCCATCCTGTTCCACCCGCTTCGTCGCTAGCTTTTATCTGCGAGCGAATCATCTCAGATGTATAAACAGCTCCCAAATCAAAATCTTGGAGCCATGGCCGAATTTTAGCCGTCGAGCGAGGATGAATCGTTACTGTCGAAGAAGATAAATCACCAAGCTGGCTTGTATTATATTCTACCAACCTTTTTGTCGCTTCCGCGACCGCGTTATTCACAATTTCATAAGGATGGTCAGCGGGGTTTTTAAAACCCATCGCCCCAACTGCGTAGTGGGATGGATAAACCATCGGCATTATGTAATCAAAATATGGCAAAGCTTTCTCAAGCATTTGGCCGATTCCCATATCATCGCGCGCAGTCGTAACTAACCCAAAAAGGTCCGCTGAAATCTTGGCTTGAGGCAAACTCGACCTAATATACTTGAAAAAATCGCCAATTACATCCGCCATCAGCACATCCTTATTCCAAAAAGGATAAGTCATAGCTCCTAAATCTCCATCTGAAGGAAACCTAATGTAATCAAAATTAATTTCATCAAACCCCCTTGCTAATGCATCCTTTGTAATCGAGATATTATAATCCCAAACCTCACGAGAAGCCGGATCCATCCAGGCCAAACCTTTCCGGTCGCGCCAAACCTCCCCACCCACGCCGGACTTAATTGCCCACTCGGGATGGGCTTTCGCCAAAATCGGATCTTGAAAAACCGAGATCCTACCGATTACGTAAATATTTTTATCGTGAAGCTTTTTTATTAAACTATTCGGCTTAACGATTCTCAGCTCATTGAGCGCTCCGCTTGATTTTATTAATGGATTATCAATCGAATAAGAAATAAACCCAGAATAATCTTTAATATCAATTACAATCGCGTTAAGTTCCGTCTCGTCAATCATCTTTATTAAAGAGTCAATTTTCTTAGCCGACCCGGCCGACCAGCCAGTAGCATAAATCGCCTTCGCCATCTCGGGTGGATTAGTAAGTTGGCTTTGGCTTTCAATATCACCATTGCTTTTCGGAGTACTCGTTGCTTCGGGTAGCGCTTCCTTTAAAGATTCCGCTTCCGGAACCTCCAGAATCACCGACCCCGCATTAGCTTGTCCGGAGCTCTGCCGAAGGGCCGGTCCCGCTTTAAACAAAACCGGAACTATCTCCGCCACTTTTTCTCTGCTCAACAAAAAAAAGCCGGTTCCTAAAACCAACCCTAAAGTCAATAAAATCCCAAAAAATCTCATTTCAATAAACGCATTATGGCACAATTTCTAATACTCTTCAACCCAGCACTACAACTTCGGTAGGCAAAGTCCGTCTCTATTAAAAAACCGAAGTTATAGTACT